>CADAGA010000081.1 GCA_902787275.1 Oscillospiraceae bacterium
CGCCGCGTATCTGCGCGATAAAATCGAGAAACTGAGGAACAGCAAATGAATCTGACCGTACAGGGCGCACGCGCCAACAACCTGAAAAACATCGACGTGTCGATCCCGCGGGACAAGCTGGTGGTGTTCACCGGTCTGTCCGGCTCGGGCAAGTCCTCGCTAGCTTTCGACACGATCTACGCCGAGGGACAGCGCCGATACGTCGAATCGCTGTCGTCCTATGCGCGCCAATTCCTCGGGCAGATGGAAAAACCCGATGTCGACCTGATCGAGGGGCTGTCGCCCGCCATTTCGATCGACCAGAAAACGACGTCGAAAAATCCGCGTTCCACGGTCGGCACCGTTACGGAGATCTACGACTATCTGCGCCTTCTGTACGCGCGGGTCGGCGTGCCGCACTGTCCCGTCTGCGGGCGGGAGATCGCGCGCCAGACGGTGGACGACATCGTGGACAGGATCATGGCGTATCCAGAGCGCACAAAGTTCCAGATCCTTTCGCCGATCGTGCGCGGCAGAAAGGGCGAGTACGTCAAGGAGCTGGAAAGCCAGAGAAAAAACGGCTTCGTCCGCGTGCGCGTGGACGGCATTCTGTATGACCTGTCCGAAAAGATCCCGATGGACAAAAACAAAAAGCACAACATCGAGGTCGTGGTCGACCGTCTCGTGCTCAAGCCCGACGTGCGTTCGCGTCTGGCGGAATCGGTCGAGACGGCGTCGTCGCTGTCCGGCGGTCTCGTGCTGCTGGACGTGATCGACGGAGATGAGGTTCTGTTTTCGCAGAACTACGCCTGTCCCGACCACGGCGTGAGCATCGGCGAATTGGAGCCGCGCAGCTTTTCATTCAACAACCCGTTCGGCGCGTGCCCGAAGTGCACGGGTCTGGGCGTGTATATGAAGGTCGATCCCGATCTTGTGATCCCCAACAAAAAACTGTCCCTCAAGAAGGGCGCGCTCCAGGTGACGGGCTGGTCGTACCCCGACGGCGGCACGATCGTGCAGATGTACCTTGAGGCGCTCGCGAAAGAATACAAATTCACGATGGAAACGCCGTTCTGCGATTGGAGCGGCGAAGCGCAGGACGCGTTGCTCTACGGCACGAAGGGCAAAAAGCTCGCGATGCAGCGTCGCGTCGAATACGGCACCGGCAGCTACAACGCGCCGTTCGAGGGCATTATCCCGAATCTGGAGCGGCGGTATAAAGAGACGAACAGCGACTGGTCGCGCGCGGAGATCGAGCAGTATATGACGGCGTGTCCGTGTCCGGATTGCGGCGGCTCGCGTCTGAAACCGGAAATTCTGAGCGTGACCGTCGGCGGCGTCAACATCTACGAGTTTACAAAGATGTCGATCACGCAGGCGCTCAGCTTTCTGGACGGACTGCAGCTGACGGAGCGCGAGACACAGATCGCGCGCCTGATCCTCAAGGAGATCCGCAGCCGTCTGCAATTTCTGGCGAGCGTGGGACTTGAGTATCTGACGCTCTCGCGCGCATCCGGCACGCTGTCCGGCGGCGAGAGCCAGCGCATACGCCTCGCGACGCAGATCGGTTCGTCGCTGATGGGCGTGCTGTATATCCTGGACGAGCCGAGCATCGGCCTGCACCAGAGCGACAACGACAAGCTGCTCGGCACACTGCGCAAGCTCCGCGATCAGGGCAACACGCTGATCGTCGTCGAGCACGACGAGGAGACGATGCGCGCGGCTGACCACATCGTGGACATCGGTCCCGGCGCGGGCATCCACGGCGGCGAAGTCGTGGCGCAGGGCACGGCAGAGGAGATCATGGCGTGCGAGCAGTCGATCACGGGGCAGTACCTGTCCGGCAGGAAAAAGATCCCCGTGCCCGAAACGCGGCGGGCGGGGAACGGCAAGACGCTCAGGATCCTCGGCGCCGCGGAAAACAACCTCAAGCAGATCGACGTCGCGATCCCGCTCGGACAGTTCGTCTGCGTGACGGGCGTGTCCGGCAGCGGCAAATCGTCGCTCGTGAACGAAATACTCTACAAGCGTCTGGCGGCGGAGCTGAACCGCGCCAAGACGTTCCCCGGAAAGCACCGCGACATGACCGGGATCGAGCACCTCGACAAGGTGATCGACATCGACCAGTCGCCCATCGGACGCACACCGCGCTCGAACCCGGCGACGTACACGGGCGTGTTCACCGACATCCGCGATCTGTTCGCCTCGACGACGGACGCCAAGCGCCGCGGCTATACGGGCGGCCGGTTTTCCTTCAACGTCAAGGGCGGCCGGTGCGAGGCGTGTCAGGGCGACGGCATCGTCAAGATCGAGATGCACTTTTTGCCGGACATCTACGTGCCGTGCGACGTCTGCCACGGCGCGCGCTACAACCGTGAGACGCTCGAGGTGCGCTACAAGGGCAAGAACATTTTTGAAGTGCTGGATATGACGGTCGAGGAGGCGATGGACTTCTTCGAGCCGATCCCGAAGATCTACCGCAAGATCAAAACGCTGTTCGACGTGGGACTCGGCTACGTCAAGCTCGGCCAGTCGTCGACGACGCTTTCCGGCGGCGAAGCCCAGCGCGTCAAGCTCGCAACGGAGCTTGCCAAGCGCGCGACGGGACGCACGATGTATATTCTCGACGAGCCGACGACCGGTCTGCACACGGCGGACGTGCACCGGCTGATCGACGTGCTGCAGACGTTCGTGGACGCGGGCAACACGGTCGTTGTGATCGAGCACAATCTCGACGTCATCAAGACGGCGGACACGGTGATCGACCTCGGCCCGCACGGCGGCGACCGCGGCGGCGAGATCGTCGCGTGCGGCACGCCGGAGGAAGTGGCGGCAGTCGAAGCGTCGCTGACCGGACAGTACCTGAAAAAGGTGCTGAAGTGACAATAGAATAAGATACTGAAAACCTGCCGGACGGTGGGTTTTCGGCTTTCCGAACGGTTTACGGGCTCAAGAATGAAAGACGCCTCTTGCGTTTTTTGTGAGAATGTGATAGAATAAATATAATTCCAAATCAACAATACGAGATTGAAAGGAGACTCTTTGTATGAAAACACTCAAACGTACGGTATCCGTTCTGCTTTGCTGCGTTCTGCTCGCGGCGTTCGCGCCGCTGGCGTACGCCGAAACCGCCCTGATCGAAAAAGCGGAAGCGACCTTTGTCGTTCCCGCCGCCGGCGAGCCGTTCGACTTTAATGCCGTCGCCGTACCGGACGACGCGCACTACACCGCAAAGATACTGGATTCCTATTTTTATAAGGACGGTAAATATGAGCACATCAAGAGCGGTGATGCTGTGATCGCGGGCGTGCGCTACAATGTGCGTATCCGCTTTTATGCCGACAGCGGCTACAGGCTCGAGGACGGCAAAACCGAATACGTCGTCAATGGCGACGCTGCGGGCACAATCGTCGGCACAAATATGGTGGAAATAATCTTTGTTGCCGTTGACAAAACGCCGGACGATCCGGCGCCGATCAAGCCGACGTTCCGCGATCGCGTGGCGCAGTTCTTCCGCGATATGCGCAACCGTTTCCTGGCGGTCATCTTCTTTATTCGCCATCTGTTCGGAAACAAAATGTAAGATCATCTGCCCAAACAAGCAGGAGCTGCCGCGTCCACGCCGGATGCGGCAGTTTTTTTCTGAAAGAATTTGTTCAAAGGGCTTGACAAACGCGAAAAAAAGCCTTATAATATCGCCTGTAGCGTTTGGGCCTGTAGCTCAGTTGGGAGAGCGTTCGGTTCGCATCCGAGAGGTCGTGGGTTCGAATCCCTTCAGGTCCACCAAGAAAAAAGCAGCCGTAAGGCTGCTTTTTTCAGTGATGTGTTCCGCTGCGCGGAACGTGATGTGCCCTGTGGGCGTGATGATTGCTTCGCAAGTGATGTGCGCTGCGCGCGTGGTCAGCGGAACATATCGCATCACTTTGCGGCAACGCCGCAATACATCACTATGCCGCAGGCATAACATCACTTGCGCCATAAGGCGCAAACATCACCAAAAGTGAGGAGGCACTATGTCAGATTCAAAACTTCGAATAATGTCTATGGATTTTTCTGTTCAGATCATCAATCTTGTTAAAGACTTGAAGGCAAAGCACGAATCTGTCATATCAAAACAGATCGGACGATCCGGCACATCTATCGGTGCAAACATATACGAAGCAAACTATGCGCAGGGCAAAAAGGATTTTATCTCCAAGCTCGAAATCGCGCTCAAAGAAGCAAGTGAAACCGGTTATTGGTTGGAGTTGTTATACCGCTCGGAATACATTGATGAGAACACATATAACCTGCTGAACGATCAATGCGCTGCCATTCGGGTAATGCTGATCGCATCATGCCGGACGGCGAAGCAGAACAGTCAACGAGACTGAGAAAGCATTGTCCCATTCCAAAACAGATAGAATAATCACATCGTACGAAGAACTCTATTGAGAAGAAACAAGGTGAATCCGGAATGCTGAAGAAACTCTACGAGACTATAGAACCTGCTGATGAGAACGTCAGCAAGTGGAGTTCCGTATATGATGTGGTTATGCTTATCTGCATTGTCGCAAGCATGATTCCTCTGGCCATAAAAGCAGAACATACGGTATTGACCATTATTGATAAGGTTACCGTAACTGTTTTCATCGTCGACTATGTTCTTCGCCTGATAACGGCCAAGCAGAAAATTAACAAGGGTACTGTGTCCTATTTCCTTTATCCGATTCAGCCAATGTCGATTGTCGACCTTTTATCGATCCTGCCGTCATTGATTCCGATCAACGCAGGCTTTAAGGTGTTGCGTGTTTTCCGTATCGTTCGCACACTTAAGGTTTTCCGCAGTCTGAAATTCTTCCGGTATTCCAAAAACATTGCGCGGATCACCCGCGTAATAAAAGATCAGGCGAAGTCGCTTAGTGCAGTTTTTTCGTTGGCAATCTTTTATATCATCATCACGGCGCTCGTTATGTTCAACCTGGAGCCGGACACTTTTGACAATTTTTTTGAAGCGATATATTGGTCGGCAATCTCCCTGACCAGCGTCGGTTACGGAGACATCACGCCGGTATCCAATGTCGGCAGACTCTTTACGATTTTGTCCTCGTTTGTCGGCGTTGCGATTGTAGCATTACCGTCCGGTATTATTACCGCGGGTTATCTTGAAGTATTGAGGAAAGAAAAAGAAAGCGACGAAACAGAATAATTCTCACGCCAACACGCGGCAGACATGTCACTATGATGTGTCTGCTGTTTTTTATGCTCTTTTGAGAACAGGATGAAGAGTTTTGCTGTTTTCGACGGCTAAATAATGAAGGGGGGTTATTCCATGAACGAACGGGAAAGAAACAACACTCTCAAATAACGGGCAAAGGGACTTTCCTTTTTGTTATCTTGTGTTTCCGCCATGCGCGCAGGATCGTCCGATTGAACGATTGCATTTCTCCCCGAACTGTGCTATAGTACATTCGCCAATCAAATTACGGAGGTGTTTTTATGGAGTTATTCATCAAACAGGTCGTTGCGTTTTTCCTGACGTTTTCCATGACCGTCGCACCGTTCTTCGGCGCGCTGCGTCCGGGCGGAAAAAACGCATATTTCGAGGACTGGTCTGCCGACCAGACGTTCACCGCCGATTATGCGGCGCGGCTGGATAAAGATCCCGACAAGGATTTCGTGATCCTGAACGTGACCGATATCCAGATGAAGGACAGGGAGACCTTCGGCCGAGTCGGCGCGCAGGTCAAAGCGACGATCGACGAGCTGGTCGAAGAGACGAAGCCCGATCTCATTACCGTCACCGGCGACAACGCGTGGCAGTTCCTGTCGTACAATGAGACGATCAAAATGCTCGACAGCTACGGCATTCCGTGGGCGCCCGTGATGGGCAATCACGACGGGCAGGGCTGCCCGAGCGAATTCTGGTGCGCCTACAACTTCTACAAGGCGAAGAACTGCCTGTTCAAGTTCGGCCCCAAGGATATGGGCTACGGCAACTATATCATCCAGATCTATGAAAACGATCAGATCGTCCACACGCTGTACATGATGGACACGCACAGCGATCTCCGGGACGGCGCCAACGTCAACGGCCCGAAGGACGGCGGCTACGACCACCTGTGGGAGAACCAGATGCAGTGGTACACGTGGGCGGTGGAAGGTACGAACAAGCTCGCCGGAAAGCCGGTCGAGAGCACGGTCTATTTCCACATCCCGCTGGTCGAATACAAAGACGCATGGAACATGGCGACCGAGAACGGCGAGTTCAAGGCGGAGTATGCCGACACCTGCTTCGGCGACAAGGCTGAGGACGTCTGCTGCGCGCCGGCGAACAACGGCTTTTTCACGCTGATGCAGCGTCTGGGCAGCACGAAAAACGTGGTCTGCGGCCACGACCACGTCAACAGCTTTTCCATTCCGTATCAGGGCATCCGCCTGACCTACGGGCTCAAGACCGGCGAGGCGTGCTACTGGGAGCCGACGAGAAGCGGCGGCACGACCGTGACGATCGGCGCCGACGGCAGCGCGTCGGTCGCGCACCATTACGTGGATACGGCGTCCATGCCGTACTGATCTCAGCGCCGGAACAGGATCAAAATAAACGAAGGGACTGTCGCAAAATGCGGCAGTCCTTTTTTGTGTGGATCCATAGGTTATGCTGTCGTGATATGCACCGCAAACCGCCCGCTCCCGTCGGGCAGGACGGTGAACTCCCTGCCGGCAAAGCCGGGGGAAAGGCAGAAGATCGGTTCCGAATCGCCGCACAGCGTGCCGCGCAGAACGTCTACGCGCGCCTGCGCAGACAGTACGGGCAGAACGTACCGCGCGTTTTCGGCGGCAACGGTTCCCTCGATACGCAGCCCCTGCGCCGACAGGGTATAGGTCAGCGTGCATTTGCCGCCGGCCATCGGACGGTGCTGTTCGTCGCACAGGCACGCGTCCGCGCGCACCGTGACGCTGCCGTCCGTCTCTTCCGCGGTCAGGGACGCGCCGAAGTCATAGTGCTGCCCGAACCGCGTGCCGTCCGCCGTCGCTTCGATGCGCGGGCAGGGGGAGCGCTGTTCGTTTTCGTCGAGCGGGAGCTGCTGATTGAACGGCTCGGCGAGCGCGTAATCGACCATGCCGCACGCGATCACCGCGCCGCATGCACGGTGCCACAAAAGGCTGACTGCACCGCCGGAGGCGTGGTCTGCGCGGCGGTTGTCGGCGTCATAGCCGGTCACGTCCGCGCGCCAGCCGCCGCAGGCGATACGGTACGTGTCGTTTTCCGGATAATACCGCAGCGCCGGCGGGTCGTCCGCAGGCAGCGGTACGCGTTCAAAGTCGTACAGCCCCGCTTCGAGCGAACCGGCGAGCGCCTTAGCGTGACAGAAGGTATGGTGGATGCACGGCAGATCACCGTGCTTTTTTAAATCCGGACCGCCGTAGAGCAGACCGTCGTGCGTGCACGCGCGCAGCAGCAGGACATTCCGCCAGGCGGCTTCGGCGAATGCCGGCTCGTCCCTGCCGAGCGAAAACAGCGCGTCCTGGCATCCGTCGGACGTGCGGCTTCCCCAGTACGTCCATTTGAACGCGCGTGTGCCGACGCTGTCGTCCCATGCGCCGTCCGGCAGCATCCAGCAAAGGTGTGCTTGCCAGAGCGCGCGGCACCGCCGGAGCGCTTGCGCGTCGCGCATCGTTTCGGCATACCGCAAAAGACACGGCAGCGATTCCTCCGCGTTGTAGCCGCCCGCATCGATCGCGAAGCAGCCCTTTGCCGTCTGCGCGTCGTGCGGCGAGCCTTCGCCGTACAGCAGCCCGTTTTCGCTGACGTGCGCAAAGCAGTAGCTTGCCAGTTCCCGCGCGCGGGAGAGATAAGCGGGATCGCCGAACCGCGTGCCCAGCAGCGCCATGGCGCAGGCGTTGGCGGCGTAA
>CADAGA010000082.1 GCA_902787275.1 Oscillospiraceae bacterium
GTTCAATAATATACTTGTATTTTGCAGCCGTTTTACTAATTGTAATAGTTGTACTCTTTATCGTGGAATCAACTATATTATTATGTCTGAATACCGGAATCCTAAATTCCCAAGTTAATGGCCAATAAGCCATTTGAATTGCCAACATTGTTCCATAGCTTATACAAAACTTAAGAATATTAACGAAAAGTGCCATGGGTTCATTCCCCATTGTATCCGTATAGTTAAGTGGATTGTTATAACAATATGAATACATATTTGTACCTAAAATATTTGCACCTGTATCCATACGTTCATCCGCACTGATAAACCTTCCCGTCTCGGGGTCATAGTACCTGGACTGGAGATAATACAGTCCCAGCTCGTAGTTGTAGAAGTACCCGCGGTAGGTGACGGGGTTGAGGAAAGCGACGTTGACGACCGTCTGGCTCGTCACGTTCTGCGAGGCGGGCGAGACGGTCATTGCGCCCCACGCGTCATAGGTATAGTTCACGATCGGCGTACCTTCCGCAAGGGAAGGCAAACGTGCGGAACGCTTCGCTTGGCTTCTTCAAATTGATCGTTCTGCACGGAAAACCGTGAAGAACCTCTTGTTTTACAGCGTTACGTCCCAGCCGCCGGCCAGATACCGACGAATCAGCGTGACGTCCTTGAGATTGATGATACCGTCGCCGTTGACGTCCATATTCGCCGTGCACACGCGCGAATCCCATCCGCCCGCCAGCGTCCGCGTCAGCAGTACGACGTCTCTCAGATCGACGCCGCCATTGCCGTCCGCATCACCGTTCACGGTCTTGGCCGTGTTGTCGATCGGCGAATAGATCGCCTCGATCTTCGTCCCGCCGAGGACCAGCGAATACGGTCCCCACATGCCGCTGTATCCTTCCTTCTTCGGCACTTCGGGCAGGTCGATGGACTTCTGACCGTAGGTATAGGCGATCTTCCTGTAGACCTCGCCGTCCACGATGAGCTGGGCAATGTACTTCTTCGGCGTGTAGATCGCGTGGATCGTCACGCCGCCGACGACCAGCGAATACGGCTCCCATGCGCCGGAGTAGCCGGACTTGTTCGGCACCTTCGGCAGGTTGATGGACTTCTGCCCATAAACGTAGGGGATCTCGGCGTAGACCTCGCCATCCACCAGAAGCGTCGCGATATAGGTCTCCTGCGTGTAGACCGCGTGGATCGTCACGCCGCCGATGACCAGCGAATACGGCTCCCATGCACCGGTATAGCCGTCCTTCTTCGGCACGTCGGGCAGGTCGATGGATTTCTGCCCGTACGTATACGGGATCTCCATATACACCTCGTCATCCACGACGAGCGTGGCAACGTACGTGATCGCCTCGAATACGGCGTTGAAGGAAAGCGCCTGCGCCGGTGCGGTCTGCGGCGGCTTGGGGCTCCAGCCCGTGAACGTGTAGCCGTCAACCGTCGGCGTGCGCGGCTGAATGAACGATTCACCGGGCACGTTCTCCACGGTCGTCCACAGCTCGCCGAACACGTAGAAACGCGACGGATACGTCGTCTGCCGCCATCCGGCATAGAACCGGAGGACGGGCGCGTTCGCGACCAGCGTCGTCAGATCGACCGGCTGTTCCGTGTCCCAATCCATCCAGCCGAGGAACGTGCTTCCTTCACGCTGCGGATCATCCGGTATCTTCAATGCTGTTCCGTAAGGGATCTCATAGGCTCTGTATCCGTTGTCGGCGTCCTCGCCCGCTTTGTCCCAGTAGAACTCCACGAGACACAGCTGCGAATCGGTCGCAAGCGCCGGGATCATTGCGAGCGCCGTGAGCAGCGCCGCCAAACAGACAGCCAGCAGTTTTTGCATCGTACGCATCGGTTGCCCCTCCTTTTTCAGATTTCAGTATCCTTTGACCCATTTCATTCTATCATATTTCCGTTTTCTTTGCAAGCTGTTTTCGGCGCAGGATCGTCTCCGCTGCCGCGCAGAGCAGCGCACCGACCGCATAGCAGGCGAGGTCGCTCCACAGAAAGCCGTAGCCGAGCACGAGCCCGCCGAGCGTCGTCGAGCGCAGCGCTTCCAAAAGCGGCGTGTGCCAAAGCTGCGAGAGCTCGACGAGGAACGAAACACCGAGCGCGAGAGGGAAATGCAGCCGCGCGTCCCTGCAAAACAGCAGACCAAACCCGCAGTAGACCGCCATCGTCCAGGCGGCGTCCGGAAAATACGTTGTCAAAAAGCTCGGAGAAACGGCGTGCCGGCTGCGCACGAGCAGACCCGCTGCGCAGAGGATCAGCAGGGCGCACAGAAACGGGATCCTGCGGAGTATGGCTTGCATGGCGTCACGCCTCCCCGTATTCCCGCTCGGGCACGAGCGAGATCCATTCAGCGTCGATCTTTCCGGTTATGAATTCGTGCTCCCGATCCGTGCAAAACACCGCCTGCCGCTGTGAAAGCCGCCGCGCGTCAACGCGAAGAAGCGTGAACGCCGTCGTTTCATGCAGCTGATCGGTTTTCCACTGCAGGAACGGCTGCTCCAATTCCTGCGGCGCATCCGTCAGGAAAACGTACCGGTGCTTCGGCACCAAGCCGTCCGAAAGGATCTTTTCCACGCAGTGCAACGGCGCAAAGTGGTAGAGGATTCCCGTTTCAGACTCCCCTGCGCGGTACGTCCCCGTTGCCACGACGGCTCTGTCCGACAGGACAGCGTTCATCAGGCGATCGCCGAGCATCATACGAAGCGCACGCACGCCGAGTATTCTCAGATTGACGCGCGTCGGTTCCCGGCACAAGCTACATGCAGCCTGCCGCAGCGCCTTTCCGTATAAGCCGTCCTTGCGGCGCACCGTGAGATAATCGTGCACGGTCTGCCGCAAGGACGATCGAAACGGTCTGTACTCGATCACTTTGCTGCGTGTTGTCATCGTTTCCTCCGCATCAAAAAAGCCGCGCCGAAGCGCAGCTCTTTACACAATAACGTTCTCGACGATCTTGCGGTCGACGAGGAAGTTTTTGGCGTTCGTCAGGATCATCTTGTCGTTGTCAAACCGCAGCATCTCCACGGCGCGGTCGTACGCAAGCCAGATGTAATCGTCGATCTCCTCGCGCTGGATGATCGTCTGCACGTCCTTCGTGCCGGCAAGGAAAATGACGACGCTCTTTTCCACCTTGCCCTGGATGGTGTATTCGGACTTGTAGGAGAAATCGGGCAGGATGCGGATGTGGATGCCGGTCTCCTCGAGCACCTCGCGGATCGCGGTCTGCTCGAGCGTTTCGCCCGGTTCCACGTGTCCCTTCGGGAATCCCCAGTGCGCGCTGCGCTTGTTCTTGATAAGCAGGAAACGCAGTTCGTCGTGAATGATGCGGTAGACCACCGCGCCGCAGGAGCGCTCAAACAGGCACTCGACCGAAAACGGCTTGTCCGTCTGCGCGAAAGCGACGGCCTCGCGGATCTGGTTGTCGATAAAACGCGTGCTTTTCGGCGCAACGACGATAAAATATCCGTCCTCGCCTTCCCTGCGCAGCAGCGCGATCACGCGACCGTCAAACGAACGGACCGGACGGTTGATCCCCATGATGAACGCACCGCGCACGTCCTTGCTGTCAAACTGCTTGCCGCCCTCCATCACGCCGAAATTCAGCCCGTACTCGAATCCGTACTGCTCACTTCGGGAATGAATCGGCTTTGTCACACGCACCCTCACGTATTTGCCGAGCATAGTCAATCCACCCTATTCTCTCAAGACCTACTGTAAACTGATTCTATTATACAATCTATTCTGTTGAAATACAAGCGTTTGCGCAAAAAAAACTGACTGCGCGCAAACTTTTCGGCGCGTGTTTTCGATCTTGACTTGACAGGCAACCCGGAAACCTATATAATATATGTATACTCTTATGGGAGGGTAAGACATGGAAGTTCATCAGAAGAAAGCGCTTTCGCGCATCATCCAATGTTTCTCGTTTTTCCTGGTGCTCCGTCTTGTGGAGGAACTGTTCATCATTCCGCGCTATCTGAACACGAAGGGCGTCGTCGCCTGCCTCGGCGGATTCGCGGTGCTGCTGTTCTATATTCGTTTCATCAACAAGCCCTTAGAGGAGATCGGACTGATCTTTTCCGGACACAAGATCCGCAAAGGTATTATTCTTGCGGCAGTGTTTAATATCGTTCCTGCCGTGATCGTTTATTTCATCGAGTATCGGCGGCTGTCCGCGTCTGGCGGACACACGGTGCTGAGCATGTTCTATGATTCGGCGCAGCATTCCTACTCCGCCGCAGGGCTTGGCGGTTTCGTGCTCTGGGCGTCGATCGGATTGGCAATCGCTCTGATCCACGCGTTCTTCTATGAAATGACGTTCCGCGGACTGCTGATCACGCTCGGCTCGCGCTCGCTGCACTTCTGGGCGATCAACACGATCCAGGCCGCGCTGTACACGTTCTGGTACCTGATCCCTGTCGTACGCGTTGTGCTGTACTATTCGGGCGTATACTCCACGAAGCGCATCATCGTCCTGTTCATCGTCACACTGGTCTATGAAATGATCACGGCGATCAAGCTCGGCATGCTGCGTTCCTCGACCGGTGCGGTCTGGGTGTGCATCTTTGACCACATCGCGTTCGCGTATATCATCGATATGATCCACGTGCAGCACACGGCCGTGAACATGACCGTATCGCTCGACGCGCACTACTACGTGCGCATCATCGCCTACCAAGTGATCGCGCTGCTGATGACGTCCGTGTATTTCGTCATCAAAAGGAACAAGATCAAAGAGATGCAGCGTGTGATGCAAATGGAACAGGGCTGATCCCGAAAAAAAGAGCTGCCGCAAAAAAGCGGCAGCTTTTATTTTTTTGTCCTGCGGCCGGATAGATGCACCCACAGGCCTTCCGTCAGGAATCCTTTGCAAACGTGCAGAAAACGGCGTACGGGATACAGCCCGACCCACAGACGCGTATAGAGCCGGTAGGACGGCGCCGTGACCGGTTTCTGTCTGCCTTTGCGGACGAAGTCGGTCAGCACGCCGATGATCTCGCGGTCGGTGATATCCGTTTCGTCCGAGAAGCAATTGTCGCCGCGGATCACGTATCTGTCCGGCAGCACGCGCACCACACGGTGCAGCACGTATTTGCCGCTGTCGCGCCGGTAGAGCGCCACGTCGTACTTCTTAAGGCGCCCCTGCGGCGGACGCACGACGACCGCGTCGCGTTTCTGCCGCAGCATCGGCTGCATGCTCACGCCTTCGATCCGATAGAACAGGACGCCCTCCGTCCGCAGCGTTTGCTCGAAGGCGCCGGAGCCCTGCGCGCTCATTCTTTCAGCGCGCCGATGCGGCGCAGGGAATCGAGGACCTCCCGCACGTCTGTCTCGATCTGGGCTGCGGGCGCGTCAAACGCGCGGCACATCGCCTTGACGATGGCCTTTTCCGACGTGCGGCGGCGCAGCTTCTGCAGGATGAACGACGCCGTCTCGTTGCAGGCGATCTGTCCCTGAAAGCCGCGCACGGCAGACGTCAGATAGCGCTTGCCGTCGATCTCGACCGTCTGAAAATCGGATGAGAGCTTCAAAATAATTCCCCTTTCAGCAAAGAAAGCCGGCTTCCTGCAGCATATGGATAAAGGCGTGCGCGTCCTCACGCGCCGTCTGCTCGTCCACCTCGAACGTTTCGCACACGGCGCGGACGATCGTATCCTCGTCCGTTTCGGACTTGAGCAGCGACCAGATGAATTCGCCCGTTTCGTTTACGGTCGTCAGCCCCTGCAGATGCATGGCAGAGCCTGTGGCCATGACGACGCTGCTGTCGCCGACTTTGCAAAGCAGCAACCCATCTCTCAGCTTCATGCTTTTTCCCCTTTCCGCATGGTCTCGTAGGCGATTGTGACCGCCTCGTTTTCCATGTTGCAGCAGAGTTTATAGATCGGCGTTTTGCCGATGATCTCGGACACGTTCCGCAGAAGTCTTGCATACAGCTCGACAGAATCGGGACGTGCCGTCTGGTTCAGCATTTCGTACAGTGCGCGCTTGTCGGAGATCGGCTCGATCCGATTCACGTCGCTGCGCTCGATGAACGCGATTGCGCGCAGAGGCACGCTGCGGTCGGCGCTGATGTCGTACTTGCCGCTGAAGGGCGTACCCGCGGCATAGACGCGGCCGTCCGAGAGAAACAGCGCAGGTTTGTCGTCGTTGAGGATATAAGCATCCTCGAACCTGCGCAGCCAGAGCGAGGTGTGCGTAGATTTGCCGGTTCCGCTGGGCGCAGAAAAGAGGTACGCTTCACCGTCGACCACAACAGCGGACGCGTGGAGCATCATGCCGCCCCGGGAGATCAAGTAGTCGTAGAACGCTCTGCCCATGAGCATATACTCGCGCAGGTCGTCTGTCAGCAGCGGCGTACTGCCGCGTATCGCCGCGATCTGCTCTTCTGTCACGCAGAGACGTACGGCGTCCGGCATGTCCGCGCAGCGGTATTTTTCACTGCGCGAGCGCAGCGTCGGATAGGTGGGGTCGTAGCTGACCGTAAATCCGGCGACATTATAGCAGGCCATTGCGTCCCTCCTTTTTGAGATCACGTTCGCACTCGCAGCGGTGCACACCGTGCATGCGCCGCTGCCAATGCAAATCCATGTGCTGTAAGGGAATGGGCAGGCAGTCGAAACTGCCTGCCCTGCATTGTGGGTGAATCGCGATTTTACGCGTCGTTATCAGACGACGTCAGAGATCGCATTTAGTTCTGCAGCTGACCGTTCACGAACGTGATGAGGTCGCCGTAGAACGGTTCGGAACCGTCCTTGAACTCGATGTACGGACGCGCGATGATCGTCTTGCCTGCCAGCGCGGTGTCGCTGAACGAGGGCGAGTACGTACCGGTCTGCGCGGTGAACTTCGCAGTACCCTTCTTAACGCCTTCAAGATCAAGCTTGAGGTCGTTCTCAGCACTGAAGTCGCTATTCGGATTCACGATGTAGATAACACCGGTCGTAGCGATCGTCTTCTTCGTCGATCTTTCGATGTTCAGAATGTTCTTGCTGCCGTTCTTGGTCACGATCGTTCTCATGACGGTTTCGGGAGCAGTACCCTGACGGGACTCGAACGTCGCGTTGTCGCTGATCATGTAGGGGAAGGTCGGGAACACGCAGACGATTTCGTCGGTGTTCTTGTCAACCCAGTACGCATTGGCGAGCGTGGAGGTGTAGGTCGCGACGTCGGAATACTTACCGGTCGCTTCGTAGGTCTCACCGTTGTCGATGAACTTGACATTGTAGCCGTCCGGGATGGTGTACTTCGGAGTCACGATGTAGCTCGTGGAGTCTGCTCTGACCTTCATCACAGCGCCGTCGGGGCCGTAGTACGCGTTGGGATCCGCAAACACGGAGTTGCCTGCGAAGTAGCTGGTGGTTGCATCCGCAAGATCAGCCGCTGCGCTGACAGGCCAACCGGTAAAGCTGTAGCCAGCAACGTAGGGATCCTTCGCATTGTTCATCGTGAAGTTGCTGACTCTCACGTTGAAGCAGATGCCGCCGGTCGGGTTGGTGAACCACACGGTCGGCTTATCGATCTTGTTGAACACGGCTTCGATGGTTCTGCTGGAGTTCGTGTACATTGTGAAGGTCGGCTCGGTGCTCAGGATACGGTATGCGCCGTCGTCTCTGTTGGCCCAGAAGAGGAATTCCGTGCCTTCTTCATCGTCTGCAGTCGCAGTCAGCGTGAAGTAATCGTTGAAGCCGACGAATTTCTCTTCCGTGGTGTAGTTGTCCTCGGAAGCCGGGATACCGCCGCCGGTGTACGAAACAGTACCGGAACCGCTGACGATGATGTGCAGGTTGCCTTCCGCTTCTTCAACGATGAGCTCCATCGGGCCGATCAGGGAGAAGGTCTT
>CADAGA010000083.1:0-5182 GCA_902787275.1 Oscillospiraceae bacterium
GGTCATGGGACACAGCGACGGCGCGATCAACGCGATCACGCTCGCTGCGGAGTATCCGGACGTGCCCGGTGCGATCATCGCCTGCGGAGCGAATTCACACCCCGGGACGTTCAAACCGTATTTCCCGATCGGCGTGGCGCTGCGGAACTTGTTCCGTCCGGACAAGCTCAACGATCTGATGCTCACGCTTCCGGACTTTACGCCGGCGTATCTCGCGCAGATCACGTGCCCCGCGTATATCGTCAGCGGACAGTTCGACATCCTGTGGGTCTCGGACACCGTGTATATCGCGCAGAACATCCGCGGCAGCGATCTGGCGATCCTCAAAGGGGAGACACACAGCTCCTATATGTCGCAAAACGGGAAGAAGGCTTACGTCCTCGCAAAGGAATGGCTGGACGCCCGGTAACGGTCAAACAAAATCGGCCTGCTCTTCGGAGCAGGCCGCTGGTTTTTATGAAACGCTTTCCTGGTTTTTCTTCCGCTTGTGCAGATAAAAATCCAGCATGGTCGGGTCCTTTGCGATACGCCCGAGCGCATAGAGAAACGGACAGAGGAACGTGGCACCGTAGATCAGTCGCGTGCGTAGCGATATCGCCCTGCAGCGCAGCCAGTCGGAAAGATAGGCGCGGCCGTTTTCCCTGCAGGTCTTCACGATCTGCTTGTCGTTTGACAGGTGCATGCGCACCAGGAGCGCGTCCTGCAGCAGCATTTTCATCGCCATGCCGAACAGAAATGCGTCGGGACCGTCTTTCAGCTTGTCGCAGGCGTCGCGCAGCGCCAGAACGGAAGTGACGTTGGACGCGCTGAACAGTTTTCTCGAAGCGGAGACCTCTCGTTCGTAGTAGCCGTACAACGGCGCGTCGATAAAACCGAGGCGAGGCGTGCGGCTGTTGACAACACCTGAAAAACGTAGTGCGTGTCCTCGCCGTGCGAAAACCGTTCGGGAAAACGCGCTGCCTGCGCCGCTTCACGCCGGAACAGCTTCATGCACGCGGAGCGCACGATCACAGGATCCAGCGCGAAATACTCCGCTTCGGACATGTCTCTGCACGCAGTCTGCGAAAGCGGAGGAAAGGGCTCGCGCTGGTCGCGGGTCCGCCGGTAGGACGATACGACGACGTCATACGAACCGCTTTGCATACAGCCGGACAGCAGCTCGAACGTCTGCGGGTGCAGTACGTCATCGCCGTCAAGAAAACAGATAAACTGTCCCTGCGCGTTTTCGAGCGCCAGATCGCGCGCGGCGGATACGCCGGCGTTCTGCTGGTGCAGGACGCGGATGCGCGCATCCTCTGCGGCAAACGCACGCAGCACGGAGAGACTGCCGTCCGCGCTGCCGTCGTCCACGCAGACCGCTTCCCAGTCGGGAAGCGTCTGCGCCTGCACGCTTTCGAGGCAGGCGGCCAATTCGCTTTCCAGATTATAAACGGGGATGATGACGCTGATCAACGGGTCCATGCCTTATTTCCCTTTCATCTGCACCAGTTCGCGGTAGCTGATGAGCTCGATGCCCTTGTCCTTGAAGTATTGGTGCGTCACGGGATCTTTCATCATTTCATATTCCCAGCCGCGGCGCTGCCAGGTGCCGGTGATGTTCTGCAGCTCCTCGGTCGGCAGGGCGGGATGGATGAACGTCTCGGTGATGCCGGCGGGGATCTTTCCGTGGAAATCGAGGAACGCATCGCGGAACTGCTCGTACGTTTCGAGTCCCTTCAGACTCTTGACCTGATCGGTCAGGATCAGATAGTCGGGCGTCGGGACGTTGTAGAGCTTGCTGAGCACGCCGCAGAAGCGGCAGAAGAAGCGGTACAGCTTCAGCGACACGCCGTCGGGGCAGAACTCGTCCTCCGGCGTCGTGCACATGCGGAACGGGTACTTCATGTCGCGGCAGACCGCGAAGACCTTCGGCAGCATGAGGTATCTGCCGTTCATGCCGTACAGAGAGCCCATGTGGTTGTCGATCTGGGTGGGATGCATGCCCATCTTTTCCGCGAGCTCGATCTGCGCGCGCACCTCGGCGATGGCCTCGTCGTAGTCGCAGTGCGCCTCGAAGTCCTCGTTTTCCGGCCACATCCGGCCCTCCGGCGTGCGCAGGGACGCGCCGTCCGTCAGCGGACCCCACGGCCAGCGTTCGCCCCACTCGTTCGTCATCGTCAGATGCACGCCGATCGCGTACTGCGGGTGGTCGACGGCGAACTGCACCGCCGCTTTCGCTTCGGGGCAGGGCATCATGATGGTGGAGGAGACGATGCCGCCTGTCTCGAACAGCTCAAAGATCGCCTCGTTGGCGGAACGGCACATGCCGAAATCGTCCGCGTTGATAATCAGATATCGTTTCTGCATAAGGAACCCTTCTTTCGATTCAATGGAAATGTCTTGTATCACGAGGCACACACGGCGTTCAGCCGTCGATCAGACGGAAAAACTGCGTGCGCGTTTTGTGCAGCTTCAGGTTCGGGATCTCGTCGTACTGCAGCGTGATGCTGCCGTAGCGGTGATCCGCCGTTTTGCCGGTCGGCGACAGGATGACCGTTTTTTCTTCGCCCGGCAGCAGCAGGACGTTCGCCCGGCTGACGGTGTACGGCAGACCGGCCACGTCGATCGCTTTGACGTGCATGGCGTGGAAGCGGGAATGGTTTTTGAGGACGGCAGTCACGGCGCCGTCGGCAGGACGCAGCACCGATTCGGGTGAACCCTGCAGCGTCAGCGACACGTCGGAGACCGTCGCGCCCGTTTCGGAAAACTGCGGGAACGCCGGATCGGAATAGACGTCTCGGATGTCCTCCGTGGTCAGGATCTTCATCGTCAGCTCTTTCGCACGCTCGTCCCAGTAGTTCTGACCGTGCATCTGGCCGTAGAATACCCACGTGCTTTCGGGCAGGTACGCGTTGGTCAGGTCGATGCTGCCGGTGTAGGAAACGTGGTCGTGCGCGGGGTTCTGACAAACCACCCGTTCGGGTACGTACGCGTCGTCGAAGTGCTCGCCGATCGGCAGACACACGCCGCCCGTGCCGCTCGCGCCGTCCACCAGCACGTCGCCGCTGTCGTGGCTTGTGACCAGGAGACTTCCCTCGTTCATGATGGCGTAGATCTTTGTGCCGTAACGCTCGGCGCCGCGCAGGATCTCGCCGGCTCTCGCCATGACCGCTTGCTGCGCGTCGGTCTTTTCGATCATCTTCGCGTTTTCCACGGGATCGAGGAACAGCGCTTTCGCGGTCTCGTAGTCCTTCGTCGCGCAGCAGCCCCACAGGCCGACGCTCGGCAGAAGATAGGGCTTGATGTATTCGTCGGTCACGGACTGGAAAATGAGATCGACTTCGCCCTCGGGCAGGATGTTCAGCAGATAGCCGAGCTCCGCCTCCACGCCGTAGTTGCACAGCAGCATTTTCAGCACGTCTTCGTAGTTGATGTGAGAGGGGTCGTCCGTGGAAAGCATCTCCAGAAAGATGCTCGAGCCGCCGTAGGCGGGGGAGTTCATCAGCACGTGGTGCAGATCGCGCTCCTTGCCGTACTTCTCCAGATAGCACAGCAGCACTTCACTGCCGAAGCTCGTGCCGGAAATGTTGACCTTGTCGCTGCCGGTCATCCTTTTGACGTCCTGCAGGAACGCGTGCAGCTCGTCCGCCACGTCGATCGCGCTCATGCGCCAGTCGTATTGGAACACGAACGCGCGGTCGCCGCCGACGATCTTCGCGACGTCCTTCAACAGCGTCGTGCCGTACGTGACCTGCACGAGCTTGTGCGCTTTTTTCAGCGCGTTATAGGAGCTTTCCTCCGCCGTGGAAACGACGGGGGAGACGTTGTAATACGAGGTGCCGTCGGGATTCATGCGCAGCGGCTCCACGACGTCGTAGACGATCTTCGGCGCAAGCGTGCGGATGCCCTCGACGTCGTTGAATGCGAGATAGCGGATGATATTGACGATGTTGCGCAGCCCCACCGTCACCGCCCGCCCGAAGGGGAACCAGATGGATTTTTCGGTTTTTTCGCCCTTGTCGCGGATCAGCTTGTTTTCGAGAAGACCCGGCATCAGCACGACGGGGCAGCTGCTCGGTTCCGGCTTGGCTGCGGCGGCATGGGCAAGCGGGATCGCGCCCAGCACCAGCGCCGCGCACAGGCAGACGCTCAACGCTTTTTTCACGGGAAACGCCTCCGTTTCGACAAACAACTTTTTCTCATATTACCAAATTTTGATTTGTTTTGCAAGTCCGGAACGGAAAATGAAATCTTTTTGTAAAAAACAATGCAGAAAAAGGTTTGACGAACGCTGCTATATATGGTATACTGTTAGCAATATCTAATAAACATGGAGAACTATGCGTATGGATTTGTTGCTATGGATCGCCGTCGCGCTCGGCGGGATCTGCGTCGTGCTGCTTGCCGTTCTGCTGTGGCAGGGTGCGCAGATACGCCGCACGAACACCGACCCGTCGGAAAAACTTGCGGTGCTCGCCGACCGCCTGTCGCAGATCGGCGCTTCCGTTTCGGCGGAATTTGAGCGCAGCCGGCGCGAACAGTCGCTCTTTCAGGAGCAGCAGCGCCGCGAGACGCGCGAGGAGCTTGACGCGATGGCCAAGCAGATCGAGCGTCTGCGTGCGGACAACTTTGAGCAGATGCAGCGCATGCAGGAGAGCAACGAAAAGAAGCTCGACGAAATGCGCAAGACTGTGGACGAGAAGCTGACCGAAACGCTCGGCACGCGTCTGGACGCATCGTTCAAGACGGTGTCGCATCAGCTCGAGAGTGTCTACAAGTCTCTGGGCGAAATGAAGGAGCTGTCCACGGGCGTGACGGACAACGTGACGGCGCTCAACCGCGTGCTGACGAACGTCAAGGCCAGAGGCACGTGGGCGGAGGTGCAGCTGCGGTCGGTGCTCGACCAGACGATTCCGGGCATGTTCGTCGAGAACTACGCGCCCGATCCGCTGGCGAAGGATCGCGTCGAATTTGCGGTGCGCATCCCGTCGACGCAGGGGAGCGAGGCATATCTGCCGATCGACTCCAAGTTTCCGATGGAGGACTACGTGCGCTACTGCCAGTTTGCCGAGTCCGGCGACGCGCAGGCGGCCGCGGCGGCGCGCAAGGCGCTCGAGACGGTCGTGCTGCACGAGGCGAAGGCGGTGTCAAAATACATCCACGTTCCGCAGACGACGCCGTTTGCGATCCTGTACCTGGCGAC
>CADAGA010000083.1:5212-13053 GCA_902787275.1 Oscillospiraceae bacterium
GTGGCGGTGAACGAAAAGGCGAACGAGGTGCGTCTGCTGCTGGCGGCCGCGCGGCAGCAGTATGATAAATTCGGCGACGTGCTGCAGAAGGCGCGCAAGAAGATCGACGAGGCGGGACGCTCGCTGGACGAGGCGCAGGACCGCAACCGGATCATTGCGGGCAAGCTCAAAAACGTGGAAACCATCGGAGACGAACAGGCCGAAGCGCTTCTGAATTCGTGACCGAACGACAGATAGAGAAGGTGGAACGAATGCTGAAACATAAAGATATTCTGGATCAGATGACGCTGGAAGAAAAGGCGTCGCTGTGTGACGGCGCGGATTATTGGCACCTGAAGGCGATCAAGCGTCTCGGGCTGGACACGATCATGGTCTGCGACGGCCCGCACGGACTGCGCAAGCAGGACGCGGAGCACAAGAACGGCAGCATCGGTCTGGGCAACTCCGTGCCCGCGACGTGCTTCCCGACTGCGTGCACGACGGCGTGCTCGTGGGACCCCGATCTGCTGCGGGAGATGGGCAGAGCACTGGGCGAGCGCTGCCTTGCGGAGGACGTCTCCGTGCTGCTCGGCCCCGGCACGAACATGAAGCGCTCCCCGCTGTGCGGGCGCAACTTTGAATACTTCTCCGAGGACCCCGTTCTGGCGGGCGAACTCGCGACCGGCTGGATCGAGGGCTTGCAGGAGACAGGCGTGGGCGCCTCTCTCAAGCATTTTGCCGCCAACAGCCAGGAAACGCGCCGTATGACCGTCTCGTCCGTCGTGGACGAACGTGCGCTGCGCGAGGTGTATCTGACCGCGTTTGAAAAGGCGGTCAAGCGCGCGCGTCCGTGGACGGTCATGAACGCGTACAACCGGCTCAACGGGACGTACTGCTCCGAAAACGCGTGGCTGCAGACGCAGGTGCTGCGCAGGGAGTGGGGCTATGACGGGATCGTCGTGTCCGACTGGGGCGCGGTCAACGACCGCGTCGCCGGACTGAAGGCGGGCAACGATCTGGAGATGCCTTCCTCCGCGGGGATCGGCACGCGCAAGATCGTCGACGCGGTGCGCGCGGGCACGCTGGATGAGGCGGTCCTCGACGCGCGCGCGGACAAGATCGTCGATCTGATCCTGCGCGCGATGCAGAACAAAAAACAGGTCACGGTGGACGAACAGGCGCAGCACGCGCTGGCGCGGCGGATCGCCGGCGAGTCCATGGTGCTTCTTAAAAACGACGACGGCGTCCTGCCCCTCAGGCAGGGACAGAAGATCGCCGTGATCGGCGAAATGGCGCACAAGCCGCGCTATCAGGGCGCGGGCAGCTCGCTGATCCAGCCGACGAAGATCGACAACGCGCTCGAATGCCTGCGTCAGGCGGGATTCGACGTCATTTACGCGCGCGGCTATCACGGCGGCGACCAGAAGGCGGATCCGGCGCTTCTGGACGAGGCTGCCGCGGCGGCGGCACGCGCAGACGTGGCGATCGTGTTCGTCGGTCTGACGGACGACTTCGAGTCCGAGGGCTTCGACCGCACGCATATGTCCATGCCGCGTCCGCACAACACGCTGGTGCGCGCCGTGGCGGAGGCGAATCCCAATACGGTCGCCGTTCTGGCGGGCGGCGCGCCGGTATCGATCCCGTGGCTCGACAGCGTCAAGGGACTGCTCAACAGCTACCTCGGCGGACAGGCGGGCGGTGCAGCGGTCGCGGACATCCTGACCGGCCGCGTCAATCCGTCCGGCAAGCTCGCCGAGACGTATCCGATCTGCGAGCGCAGCTCGCCGTGCTACGAAAACTTCCCCGGCAATCCCGCTACGGTGGAATACCGTGAAAGCATCTTCATCGGCTACCGCTACTATGAAAAGGCGGATAAAAAGGTGCGTTTCCCGTTCGGCTACGGCCTGTCCTACACGCAGTTCCGCTATTCCGACCTGCGTCTGGACCGCCGCGATATGGCGGACAACGAGCGTCTGACGCTGTCCTTCCGCGTCAAGAACGTCGGCGAGCGGGACGGCGCGGAAACGGCGCAGATCTACGTCGCCGACCGTGAAAGCACGGCGTTTCGTCCAGTCAAGGAGCTCAAGGCGTTCAAGAAGGTGTTCCTCAAGGCGGGCGAGGAAAAGCGCATCACCGTCACGCTCGGCAAGCGCGCGTTCGCCTATTACAACACGCTGATCCACGACTGGCACGTCGAGAGCGGCGACTTCGATATTTTAGTCGGCGCTTCAAGCGCGGACATCCTGCTGCGCGCAACGGTCGCGGTGCGTTCCACCCGTCCGGATGCGCCGATCCCCGATCACCGCGAGACGGCGCCGGTCTATTACACCGGAGAGGTGCAGCACGTTCCGGACGAACAGTTCGAGGCCGTGCTCGGCGCTAAAATCCCCGACCCGCAGAAATCCGGCGAAGTCGGTCTGACCGGCAGCATTGAGGACGCGCAGAACACGAAATGGGGCGGCCGCATCCACAAGGCGGTGACGACCATCACCCGCGCCGTGGACAAGGGCAATTCCGGCATGGCGGAGGCGGTGGCGACACAGACGCCGATCCGCAACTTCATCTCGATGAGCGGCGGCCTGTTCAGCGAAGAAATGGCCGACGGATTCCTGCAGATCCTCAACGACGACAAGCCGCTCGAGGGCGTGGGCAAGATCGTGAAGGGCGTGCCGCATGCCGTGCGCAATCTCGGCGACTTTTTAAAGACCATCTGACGGAGGATCAATCCATGCGTAGAGCTTTTTCAGTTATATTATCCGCGCTGCTTTGCGCGGCGCTGCTGCTTTCGACCGTCGCTTTTGCGATCGACGGGGCGCCGCAGGCGCCGCTGCAGGTGGGCGTCCTTTCCGACGTGCACTACTTCGCGGAGAAGATGACCGGCAACTGGTGCGACGCGTTCATGCAGTTCACGCGCAGCTCGGCCACACAGCGGTACGAAACGCCCGCGCTGCTCGATTCGGCGCTGGCGGCACTGACGGCACACGCCGAGGAGAACGGCATGAAATACGTGCTGATGCCCGGCGATCTGACGGCGAACGGCGAATACGACGCGCACGTCGAGCTTGCCGAGCGTCTGGAGCGCTTCGAGCAGGAGACGGGCTTGTCCGTGATCGTCATCAACGGCAACCACGACATCAACAATTCCAACGGTTTCACGTTTGAGAGCGGCAAAATGCAGCCGGCAAGGATCACGACGCCGGACGAATTCCGCGAGATCTACGAAAACCTCGGCTACGATCTGGCATACCATACCTACACGCCGCAGAGCGGCCGCGCCGGTGCGCTTTCCTATTCTGTCCGGCTCGACGGCGGCTACCGTCTGATCGTTTTGGACGTGAATATCTATTCGAGCGACGTGACCAAAAAAGGCACGGACGAGCACGAGACCGGCGGCGCCATCACCGACGGTCTGATGGAGTGGGCGCTCTCGGAGATCGAGGACGCGAAAGCATGCGGCGAAGCAGTCATCGGCATGGAGCACCACAGCATCGTGGAGCACTTCAAGCTCCATTCCTCCATCTTCAAGCTTTTCGTGGTCGACGACTGGCAGGAGCGCGCCGAGGCGTTTGCCGACGCGGGTCTGTCCTATATGCTGACCGGCCATCTGCACGATACGAGCATCACGGAATGGGTCAGCGACAGCGGCAGCGTGCTGTATGATATCAGCACCCCGACGCTCACCGGCTATCCCAACTGCTTCCGCGAGATCCGGTTTGACAACGCGGACGGTCTGACGGCGGACGTGGAGACGTTCGACGTCGACTGCGTTCAACCCGTGACGGTACGCGGCGAAACGTACGCGCAGCCGTATAAGACGACGTTTTCGTTCGGACAGACCTACAAAAACGGTCTTGCCGATCTGGCAATGAGCTTTCTCGGGATCAAGATGGACGAGCTGTTCGACACGATGGAAACCGAGGGAAGTCTCCTTGCTGCGTTGAAAACGCTCTACCATCTCGACGTGGAAGAGCTCCTTTCGCACTACGTGGACGTGCGGCTGGGCAGCATCGAGATCTTCACGATGCGCAACGTCATGAGCTTCCTCGACGATCTCGACGCGCAGCTTCGCAGGACGCTGCTGACGAGCCGTGAAGACGCGGAAGCGCTCGTGCGCGAGCTGATCCAGAGCCTTGCGGATTTTCAGGTTTCCGACCTGCCCTGCACAAAATACATCGATACCTTCGGCTTCGGCGATCCGAACAAACCGGGTACGCTGCAGGACGCGGCGTACAGCGCACTTGTCGTCCTGTACGGCGGCAACCAGACCATCGACGACGATCCGTTCATGCAGGACGTGCTGGATTTCTTCCGCAACCGCGACGGTGCGAAAAAGCTGTTCGACCTGTTGTACGACGTGCTTCTGAACGATCTGGTGCAGGATCGTCTGCTCGGTCAGCTGCAGTTCAATATCGACACGCTGTTCCCGACCGGAACGCTGGGACACGTGTCCATGAAGATGCTCGACGGCATGCTGTCGCTGGTGTTCCGCGGCGACAAGAGCTACGCCAACGTCATCAACAGCGTGCTCGGACTCGGTCTGATCCCCGGGATGTTGAGCATCAACGGAATCGCCGATCACTTTATCGGGGAATATATGACCCAGAGCCAGTTTGACGGTATGGGTGCGACGATCGCCGACATGATCGGGGATATCGTGACCGACCACGGCGACGGCGAGGATCTGACGCGCCATCTGACCGACGCGCCGCACGCAGTCGAGGCGACGCGTGAAAACTACCGTCTGCCGACGATCCTGACCGTCACGACCGGCGAGGACGCCGCGACCGAGCGCAATATCAGCTGGTACACGAAGTTCAGCGTGACCGGCTCCGATATCGAGATCGTGCCGTACAGCACGCATCCGTCCTTCAGCGGTACGCCGACGAGAAGCGGCGTGCAGGCGACGTCCGAGCGAGACGACCGCTATTATCCGGGCGTCGATCTGGGCGTGCTGGGCTTTATGGATACGAAAGTTCCGCTGACGCGCCACACGGTGCGGCTGACGGGACTCAAACCCGGACAAAAGGTCTGCTACCGTGTCGGCGACGCCGAAAAGGGCTGGTGGAGCGAACCGGGCGTGCTGGAGACGGCGGACGGCTCGCAGGACGTTACGTTCCTGCACGTGACCGACCCGCAGTCTCAGAATGCCGTGCAGTACGAGCGGTTCCATTCCGTTCTGCAAACTGCATTTTCGCTGTATCCCGAGACGGATCTCGTCGTCAGCTCCGGCGATCAGGTGGACAACGGCGAGAACGTCCGTCAGTGGCAGGCGCTGACCGACGTGTCGTCCGACGTGCTCTCGTCAACGGTATTCATGCCGGCGACCGGCAATCATGAAAAGTCGGGCGGCGTGCTGGGCGAATACTTCGTGCTGCCCGGCGTGCCGGAACAGGACACGGACAGCGGCGTTTACTATGCCTACGATTACAACAACGTCCACTTCATGGTCCTCAATACGAACGATACCACTTCCAAGGAAGGTTTGTCCGACGCACAGCTTGCGTGGCTGCGGCAGAGCGCCGAGGCGAGCGATGCACAGTGGAAGGTCGTCGTGCTGCACAAGGCGGTCTATTCCAACGGCTCGCACTTTGACGACAAGGAAGTCGAGGCCATGCGCAAGCAGTTCAAGTGCCTGTTCCCGCAGCTCGGCATCGATATGGTGCTCGAGGGGCACGATCACGTGTATCTGCGCACAGACGCGATGTTCGCAAACCTCGTCGTGAAGTCGAAAACGAAGACGGTTTCTTTCGGCGGCCGCGACTATTCGATGAAGATAGAGCCGTACGGGACGTTCTACGTCATCAGCGGTACGGCGGGCGTCAAGAATTACGTCCCGAAGAGCAGCAGAGAGACCGCGCTGAAGTTCCCGCATGCGGAGGGGCTGAGCGATCTGCAGCTTCCGATGTTCTCCGCCGTGCAGATCCGCGGAAACAATCTGTACTTTGACGCGTATGCCGTGCAGGCGGACGGCAGCGCACAGCGCATCGACAGCTTCGCCGTCGAAAAGAGCGGCAAACGGACGAGCATTCTGCCGGTGATTTACGAAAACAACGGCGAAGTGCTCGGTCCGACAGAGGGACTCGAAGACACGGCTCTGGTACGCGCGGCCGACGACGAACTCGAGGAAATGGATCTCCTGCCCGGAGAACAGGTGCCGGTCGTTCGTGTGACCGATCCCGACAAGCTTGGAAACAACAGCGGCGCAGCTGACTCCGGTACTGGCAGCAGCGGCTCCGACAGCAACAGCTCCGACAGCAACAGCTCCGGCAGCAGCGGCTCCAACAGCAGCGGCTCCGACAGCAACAGCTCCGGCAGCAGCGGCACCGGCAGCAACGGCTCCGGCAATAACGGCACCGGCAATAACGGCTCCGGCAGCAACGGTACCGGCAACAACGGCACCGGAAATAGCGGCACCGGCAATTACGGTACCGGCAGCAACGGCTCCGGCAGCAACGGCTCCGGCAGCAGCGGCTCCGGCAATTACGGTACCGGCAGCAACGGCTCCGGCAATAACGGTACCGGCAATAACGGCACCGGCATTAGCGGCTACGGCAGCAACGGCTCCGGCAATTTCGGTATCGGCAATAACGGCTCCGGCAGCAGCGGCTCTAACAGCATCGGCGGCAGGTACGGAACGGGACAGCGCGTTCCGCGGCTTGGCGGGAGCACGCCGTTCATGACCGTGAGTGTCCTGTTCGGCGCGATCCTTGTCGGAATGTGGGCGCGCACACGGAAGGAACAGAATGACGAATAAAGCGCGAGCAACGACACGCGGACTGTGCTGCTGACGTTGCGGCAGCGCGTTCAGACCGCGATGATTTCATCACTGTATTTCCGATAAAAGGAGGAAAAAATATGCAGCTGCAGGAATCTGGCGAGATGTATCTGGAGACCATCCTGATCTTGTCGCAAAAAAAGCCGAGCGTCCGTTCGGTGGACGTCGGCGAGTACATGGGCTTTTCCAAGCCGTCTGTCAGCCGTGCGGTCGGTCTGCTGCGACAGGGCGGATTTCTGATCATGCGGCAGGACGGCGAGCTGATTCTGACCGATGCCGGCAGAGAGATCGCGGAAAAGATCTACGAACGCCACACGGTGCTGACGGATATGCTGATCCGGCTCGGCGTGCCGCCCGAAACGGCGGCACAGGATGCATGCAAAATCGAGCACGACGTCAGTGACGAAACGTTCCGTGCCATCAAACAGCACCTGAAGCAATACGCGTAAACAAAATACTATATAAGAAGGAGAGCCAGAAATGAAACCGAATGAAACGATCGAAAACAACGAAGTCCGCGCGGCAGACTCCGTGACCCTGAACGGCGCGTCGTACGCCGTACAGGAGCTGAAAGACGTCGAAGTGATTTTTCCCATGTCCAGAGCCGATTCCGATTCCGGCGTCGGGATCACGATCCGGGTCCTGGCAGCGGAAAAGGCAAAGGCTGCGGTCGACAGCGGCGCGGGAAAAGGCATGTTCGAGGCCGTCCTCGACACGGATGCGCTGGAGGGGATCGGACTTTGCAAGGGAACTGTGATCCCGGTCGAGCTGCGCGATTCCACCGCCCCTGCGGTTCCGTGGGGATTTGTCAAAAAGTATAAATAAGACGTGCTCCGGCAGGTTTTCGTTTTCTGAAACCAGATCAAAAAAAACAGAGGTTCACCGAAAAGGTGAGCCTCTGCTTTTTTTGCTATGTAAAATTAAAATGTATTCGCTTTATTCAGATTCAGATAGTCCTGCGACATCATCATGCTGGACAGGATCTCGGGATGCTCCGTGATCACGATGTTGGGGTTCAGAGAGAGCGCGTGGTACATTTCGTAGTTCGAGTTGACGTCCTCGAGCACGAAACGCAGCTGACCGAGCT
>CADAGA010000084.1:0-7841 GCA_902787275.1 Oscillospiraceae bacterium
GATCCGACCGCGATCTCCGGCGTCTGCGGCGCCGAGGGCGGCAACGTCGTCTGGACGCTCGATCCCGACACCGGTACGCTGACGATCAGCGGCACGGGCGCCATGGCGGACTATTCCTATGCCGTGGACGCACCTTGGATCGACTACCGGTCGTCCATTCAGTCCGTCGTGATCGACAGCGGCGTGACGACAATCGGCAACCGCGCGTTTTATCTCTGCCGGAGTCTGACCGACGTGACGATCACCGGCAGCGTATCGACCATTGGCGAGAACGCCTTTGAGTGGTGCTCGTCTCTGGAGAGGCTGACGATCCCGGATGGCGTGACTACGATCGGCGCGCACGCATTTGAAGCATGTGCGCTGTCAAGCGTGTTCATTCCGCGCTCCGTAACGAAGATCGGCAGCGACGCATTCCTGTGCGCAACCACCAATGCAGAGAATGAGCCGCCAATTACATTGCATCTGCAAAGCATCAACGTCGATCCCGAAAACATGGTCTATTCTTCGCAAGACGGCGTCCTGTATAACAAAAATCAATCCACGCTGATCCTCTATCCCTTTGCCGCAGAAAATGCTACGTTTACGATTCCGAACAGCGTAACGACAGTCAGTGCCGGTGCGTTTCGATTCTGCCGAAATCTGCAAAGCGTAACCATCCCCGACAGTGTAAACTCCATCGGCGAGGCTGCTTTCCTGAACTGCACGGCGCTGCAGAGCGTCTCGATCCCCGGCAGTGCGAGAGCCATCGGCAGCAACACCTTTGCAAACTGCACGAATCTCGTGAGCGTCGCCATCCCGGACAGCGTAACGACAATTGGCAAGAACGCCTTTGCGTACTGCACGAGCCTTACGGCGTTTACGTTCCCGAATGAACTGACGGTTGTCGACGAACATGCATTCTCCAACACAAACCTTGCCGTCGTGACGCTGCCCGACGGCGTTGCAGAAATCGCAGCGTACGCGTTCTCGAACTGCGCGAAGCTTGCGTTCGTGCATATCCCGTCCTCCGTTACTTCGATCGGGAGCAGCGCATTTGCAAACTGCACGAACCTCGGATTTCTCTGCTCCGACACGGCGACCGCCCTTGCCAGAACGTATGCCGCAGAAAACAGCATTGCATTCCGCCTGTGCGCCGGTCATGAAAGCGCGGCAGATACGATCTGCGGCGTGTGCGGCGCCGAAGGCGACAACGTGCTGTGGGCGCTGAACCTCGGCAACGGCAAAATGGTCGTCAGCGGCACGGACGCTATGGATGATTTCACGTCGGCAGACGATACGCCGTGGGCGAACTACCGCGCATCGATCCAAACGGTCATCGTCCAGGACGGCGTAACGACCATCGGCGAAAACGCATTTGCGGACTGCACACTGCTGACAAGCGTGACGATCGGCGAAGGTGTGACGTCTGTCGGCACGGGCGCGTTCTCCGACTGCGCCCTGACGAGCGTATCGATCCCCGCCGGCGTAACGGAGATCGGCAAGGACGCGTTCGCCTGTGACTCGACGCTGCTGGAGATCGGAGTCGATCCCGCAAACGCCGTATACGCGTCGAACGACGGCGTCCTGTACAACAAAGCGCAGACAGAGTTGATCCTCTATCCCGACGCGTCACCGCACGCGGCGTTTGAGATACCGGATACCGTGGAGGAGATCGCCGCCGAAGCGTTCAAGGGCGCCGTGAATCTCGTGAGCGTCCACGTTCCTGCCGCGGTCACGGCGATCGGCAGCGACGCGTTCGCGGGCTGCAACAACCTCGAATTCTTCTGCAGCGATGAAACGGGCAGCTACATCCGGTCGTATGCCGCGGTGAACGGGATCGAATTCCGCCTGTGCAGCGGCCATGACGGACAGATCCGCATCGCAGGCGACGCGAACGGCGACGGCGTCGTCAATCTGAAGGACGCCGTGGTGATGCGCCGGTATCTTGCAGGCGGCTGGGACGTCACAATTCTTGCAGCCAATGCCGACGTCGACGGCAGCAACAGCGTCACACTTGCGGACGTAACGCTTATTTGCCGTTTTCTTGCCGGCGGCTGGGACGTTGTTCTCGTCTGACCGATTGCGGCAGATCAGGTAAAAATAGTCTTGATTTTCCGCAAGCCATGTTTTATAATGAAAAAAACACGATATTCATTTCTACGAATAAATTAGGAGGCGTTTCGGGTGAAAAAACTGATTTCCGCTTTTCTGGCACTGATGCTGGTGCTCGCGTGCATCCCGCTGCAGGCGTCCGCTGAAGGATCGCCCACGTTCGCCGTCGGCACCGCAGAGGCATTGCCCGGCGAAACCGTCGAGATCCCCGTTATGATCGAAAACAACCCCGGCATTATCGGGTTCCTTGTCACCATTTCGTTTGACACCACCCTGCTGACACTGCAGAACGCTGTGTCGGAATCCCTGTTCTCCGAAGGCACGATGACGCTCGGCGGCTCTTACGAGACGGCGACGTACAACATCCTTTGGGAAAACGGCACGGGCAGCAACAACGCAACCGAAAACGGCACGTTCGCCACGCTGACGTTCCTTGTGGATGCGGATGCGCCCGTCGGCGACATCCCTGTTTCGATCAGCTATTCCGCAAAATCGACGTTCGACGTTGACCTGAATGCGGTCACGTTCGGCACCAGAGCGGGCGCCGTCACGGTCGCACAAGAGGAAGAAGGCGGCTGGTCGTTCACCGAGGGCAGCGGCCTCTACACGTATGAGAGCGAGATCGTCGGGACGCAATTCGTGGCCGGTCTCGATCCCTTCTCCCCTGTGATCAGCGACTACGTCGAGACAACGGGCGGCTGGTCGTTTGATGTGGAACTAAACGACTACGACATGGAATCCACCGGTGCGAAGCTGGTGATTTATGACGCGGACGGAAATGCAGTCGAAGAATACTGGTCGGTCCTGTTCGGCGACCCCAACGGCGACGGCATTGTCGACGGTACGGATCAGTCGATTCTGAGTTATCTGATACAAAACACCGCCCTTGATGAGCCGTGGGCCGATTTTGTAACAACGGACGAGTTCCCGCAGACCTTCGCCGCCGACTGCAACCATGACTTCATTCTCGACGGCACGGACTATTCCTTCATTGTTTATCAATTACAAGGCAGAGAAATGATCCCGCAGACAATGGATGAGGAATAATCGTTAAACCATGAAAAACCGCCCTTCGGCAAATGCTGAAGGGCGGTCGTTTTTTAGTTGTTCCGTTACATGCCGGCGCGGCTGATCAGGTAACCGGGGATCACGACGATCGCAAAAAACGCAAGGCTGACGAGCGTGAAGGTCTTGATGAATTTTCCGCCGTTACCGGGGTATTCCCGCACGTAGATGCGGTAGTTGATGACCGACGCGAGCGAGCCGATCAGCGAGACGAGACCCGCGCTGTCCAGTCCGTACAGCAGCGCGCCGACATTGCGGCTGAACGGATAGAGCACGATCGCCGCAGGCACGTTCGAGATCGCCTGACTCAAGAGGATGCTGCCCGCGTATTCGTGTCCGTCCATCGCTTTCTGCAAAAATGCTGCAACCGTTTCATTGGCGGCAACGGACGAGGAAAAGACGAAGAAGCAGAAAAACGTGATCAGCAGCACGTAGTCCGTTTTGCGCAGCAGGCGCCGGTCGGTCAGCAGCACGGCAAGTGCGACTGCGGCAACCGCGATCAGCCAGAACCGCGTGCGCGTAATGATTACGCCCAGCACCAGAAGGAACAGGCAGAAATACACGATCCGCTGCGTTCTGCGGGAGCGCCGCCACTCCCCTGCGACGTCCGTTGCGCCGAGATTCGTCGGCAGGTGCAGTTTTTTACGGTACAGCACAAGCACGAAACCGACGAGCAGCACGCCGGATAGAATCCAGATTGGAAACATAAAGCGGACGAAATGCCACGCGGATACGCCGGACTGTCCGTAAATGAACAGGTTCTGCGGACTGCCGAACGGCGTCAGGAGCGAGCCGCGCACGGCGGCGATATTCTCCATCGAGATGACCGGCAGGATATACGCTTCCTGTTTTGCGGCACGGAACAACAGAATCGTGATCGGCACAAAGACGATCAGCGAAACGTCGTTGGTGACGAACATCGACGAAAAGAACACGCCGAATACCAGAAACAGCGACAGCCCGGCCATGGTGCCGATGCGTCCCGTCAGGCGCAGCAGCGGTCGGAACACGTTCTCCTGCTTGAACCCCTCCAGCACCGTCAGCATCATGAACAGCGTACCGAGCGTGCGCCAGTCGATGGCGGTCAGCAGCGCCTTCGTCGGCGGCGTGATCAAAAGAGAAAGCGCCGCCGCCAGCACCGCGACCGGCAGCATCGGTTCTTTTTTGAGATACAAAAAAACCTTTTTCATTTTATTCGAGCGGCAGGATGCGGAGCTGTTTGTCGGCTTTCGTGAAGTTCTGATAACCGTCCTCGGTGATGAGCACCATATCCTCGATGCGCACGCCGAATTTACCGGGCAGGTAGATGCCCGGCTCTGCCGTCACAACGTCGCCGACCTGCAGCGTCTCCGCGCTGCGCGGGCTGACGTTTGGGCGCTCGTGGATCTGCACGCCGACGCCGTGACCGGTGCCGTGACCGAAGAACGCACCGTAGCCTGCCGCGGCGATCACGTCGCGTGCTGCGGCGTCCGCATCTTTGCAGGTCGTACCGGGGTGCATGACGGCCAGCGCCGCCTCCTGCGCGCGCAGGACCGTGTCGTAGACCGCACGCATCTCGTCCGTACAATGTCCGAGCGCGAACGTGCGCGTCATATCGCTGTGGTAGCCGTCCGCGACCGCGCCGAAATCCAGCGTGATGAAATCGCCGTCGCGCAGGACGCGGCTGCCCGGCACGCCGTGCGGGAGCGAGCTGTTCTCGCCGCTGACGACGATCGTCCGGAAGGACAGCGCCTCGGCGCCCATGCGCAGCATCGTATAGTCGAGCTCGAGCGCGATCTCCTTTTCCGTGCGTCCCGGCCGCAGCAGCGGCAGTGTTTTTTCGAGAGCCGCTTCCGCGATACGCTGGGCGCGCGTCATCTTTTCGACCTCTTCCGCGCTTTTTCTGCGGCGGAACGCCGACAGGAACGCAAGGTCATCCTCGTACAGCAGCTCCGTCTGCGGCAGGATGGATGCGTACTTCTGCGCCTCGCGCACCGTCAGTTCGGACGTTTCCACCAAAAGCCGCCGCACGTCCTGCTCGGCACAGACGGCAGGAAACCGCTCGCGGAACTCCGCCGTGTCGCAGAACGTCACGCCGCGGATCACGCGCTGCGCCGCCTCCGTATAGCGGCTGTCCGTAAAGAAAAAGCTGCCGCCGCGCGTCACCAGAAGCAGCGCCGCGTCGCACGGGAAGCCCGTGAAATAAAAAATATTGCTTTCACTCGTAATGAGGTAACCGTCCGCGTGCGCCGGCAGCGCGGCAGCCAAAGCCTGTAATCGTTCCATACTGCCTCCAAAAGCAAAAGCAGGCAAGTACTGCCTGCTTTCACGCATTTCTTACTTATACTTGTGCTTGCGAGCTGCCTCAGACTTCTTCTTACGTCTGACGGACGGCTTCTCGTAGTGCTCTCTCTTGCGCACTTCCTGGATGATTCCGTCTCTGGAAGTCTGGCGCTTAAAACGGCGCAGCGCACTGTCGAGAGATTCATTCTCTTTCACTCTGACCTGACTCATTCTATTCCCTCCCCTCTGCAATACAGGGGTTTGTTAAAGCTAACAAAGCACATTATACAGGAGCTGACCGGGATTGTCAAGAACAAGATTTGAATATTCTATGAACTTTTCCGGTCGGTTTCTGTCACATTTTCACAACGAGATTGACCAATCTTCCCTGAACGTATAATTCCTTGACGAGCGTTTTCCCTTCGATCGCCTCGGCAACTTTTTCGTCCGCTTTCGCCAGCGCGATCGCATCCGCCGCGGAAGCGTCGGCCGCGATGGTCAGACGCGCCTTGATTTTGCCGTTGACCTGCACCGCGATCTCCACGCTGTCATCCTTGCACTTGTCGGGGTCGAACTGCGGCCAGCGCTGATCCGTCACGACGCCGCCGAAGCCCATCGCTTCCCACAGCTCCTCGGTCAGGTGCGGTGCGAAGGGATTGAGCAGCAGCGTGAAAATGCGCAGCTCCTCGCGCGTCACGGCGCCGGAATCGTAGAACTTGTTCAGCAGCGTCATCAGTGCGGCGATGGCGGTATTTGCCTTCAGGTTGTCGATATCCTCGCCGACCTTCTGGATCGTGCGGTGGATCTCCGCCTCGAGTTCGGGACGCACGGCGCCGTCTTTCGCGATGTTCTGCAGTCCCCACGTGCGATCCAGGAAACGCTTGCAGCCCTTGATGGAGTCGCTGTTCCACGGCGCAGCCTTCTCGAAGTCGCCGATGAACATTTCATACAGGCGCATCGTGTCCGCACCGTACTGGTCGACGATCTCGTCGGGATTGACCACATTGCCGCGAGACTTGGACATCTTCTCTCCGTTTTCACCGAGGATCATGCCGTGGCTCGTGCGCTTGGCGTACGGCTCCTTGGTCGGCACGACGCCGATGTCGTAGAGGAATTTATGCCAGAAACGGCTGTACAGCAGGTGCAGCGTCGTATGTTCCATGCCGCCGTTGTACCAGTCGACGGGCGTCCAGTATTCGAGCGCCTCCTTGGATGCGAGCGCGTCGTCGTTGTGCGGGTCGCAGTAGCGCAGGAAATACCAGCTCGAACCCGCCCACTGCGGCATGGTGTCCGTCTCGCGCTTGGCGTCGCCGCCGCAGCACGGGCATTTCACGTTGACCCAGTCGGTCAGCTTCGCCAGCGGCGATTCGCCGGTGTCGGTCGGCTCGTAGCTCTCGACCTCCGGCAGACGCAGCGGCAGCTCGCTCTCGTCAAGCGGCACAAAGCCGCACTTCGGGCACTCGATGATCGGGATGGGTTCGCCCCAGTAGCGCTGGCGGGAGAAGACCCAGTCGCGCAGCTTGTAGTTGACCTTTTTGAAGCCCTTGCCGTTTTCGGTCAGCCAGTCGATGATCTTGACTTTCGCATCCTCGACGGACAGGCCGGTCAGGAAACCGGAATTGACCATCACGCCGGTCGCGCAGTCGGTGAACGCTTCCTTTTCAACGTCGCCGCCCTTGACGACCTCGATGATCGGCAGATCGAACTTCTTGGCGAATTCCCAGTCGCGCGTGTCGTGCGCGGGAACGGCCATGATCGCGCCGGTACCGTAGGACACCAGAACGTAGTCGGAAATGAAGATCGGGATCTCGTCGCCGTTGACTGGATTGATTGCGCGCACGCCGCGCAGCTCGACGCCGGTTTTGTCCTTGTTGACCTCGGTGCGCTCGAAGTCGCTCTTGTGCGCCGCTTCATTCTGGTAAGTGCGGATCTCGTCGAGGTTGGTCAGCTTGTCCGCCCACTTGTCCAGAAGCGGATGCTCGGGAGAAACGACCATGTACGTCGCGCCGAACAGCGTGTCGGGACGGGTCGTGTACACTTCGATCGGGTCGCCCGTCGTCGTGGTGAACGTCACCTGCGCGCCGGTGGAACGGCCGATCCAGTTCTTCTGCTGCACCTTGACGCGCTCGATGAAATTCAAGTCGTCCAGATCGTCGATCAGACGCTGGGCGTATGCCGTGATCTTGAGCATCCACTGACTCTTGACCTTGTGGATGACTTCGCTGCCGCAGCGCTCGCAGACACCGTTGACGACCTCTTCGTTCGCCAGCACGCATTTGCAGGACGTGCACCAGTTGACGGACATTTCCTTTTTGTAGGCAAGTCCCTTCTTATACAGCTGCAAAAAGATCCACTGCGTCCACTTGTAGTACGCGGGATCGGTCGTGTTGACCTCGCGGCTCCAGTCGAAGGAGAAGCCCAGC
>CADAGA010000084.1:7863-16966 GCA_902787275.1 Oscillospiraceae bacterium
ACGATCTCGGGGTGGATGTGGTTCTTGATGGCGTAGTTCTCCGTGGGCAGTCCGAAGGCGTCCCAGCCCATCGGATACAGAACGTTGTAGCCCTGCAGACGCTTTTTGCGCGCGACGGTGTCGAGCGCGGTGTAGGAACGCGGATGTCCCACGTGCAGTCCCTGTCCCGACGGATACGGAAATTCCACCAGGCAGTAATACTTCGGCAGTGTGAAGTCCTGCTTGGCGTGGAACACGCCGGTCTCCTCCCACTTTTGCTGCCACTTTTTTTCGACCGCTTTAAAGTCGTAGTTTTTCATGTTTATAACAGTCCTTTCGGAAGATCAGTCCTGGATAATGTCGGAGATGTCCACCAGATTGGCGTCCGTCCAAAGCCGCTCTAAATTATAGTACGCGCGGCTCTCTCTGTCAAATACGTGTACAAGCACTGCGCCGTAGTCCAGCAGCACCCAGCCGGTCGCGCGGCCTTCGATGTGGCCGTCGTGCACGCCGATCTGTTCGAGCTCATATTCCACGTCGTCTGCAAGTGCCTTGACGTGCGTGGAGGACGTGCCGTTCGCCAGCACGAAATAGTCCGCCACGATGGTCTGCTCGGTCACTTCGATGACCTTGATATCCTCGGCCTTCTTTTTGTCGAGGATCTCCGCCGCTTTGATCGCAAGTTCTTTCGGTGTCATATACAGGTTCCTTTCTTCAGGCAAATTTCATTATAGCAATCCACGCTGTCTGGGTGGATGATTTGCTCTTTCTGCGCAAGGTCGGATATGGTAAACGACAGACCGAACAGCATCGCTTCTTCGAGACTGCTTTCGGCCAGACGGCGCATGCGCTCCACGCCGTCGTACTCCCGGTCGGCGGACAGATAGTCCGCCACGTAGAGGATCTTTTCCAAAAGCGACATCTTCGCGCGGCCGGTGGTGTGGTAGCGCACGGCGCTCAGCACGTCCGCGTCGGCAACGCCCAGCTCCGTGCGCAGATACGCCTCGCCCGCCATCGCGTGCCAGACCTTGGGATTCGCAAGCTCCGTTTCCGTCAGGACGGTCCCGCCGCGCTCGATCATCTCTTTCTGTTCGTCGCGCGGAGCGTCCTTCATCACGTCGTGCAGAAGACCCGCGAAATACGCCTCTTCCGGATCGGCGCCGTACCGCTCGGCAAGCATTCCTGCCGCGTCCGCCACGCAGAAGCTGTGGCGCAGCCGGTAGTCGCCGAGCTTCGTGCGCAGCAGCTTCCGGTATCCTGTATACGCGTCGGTGTAAAGACGGTTTTCCGCGATGCACGCCGCGACCGCTTCGCCCACGACGTCCGTCACGTCCTGCCCCAGCCGGACGCGCTCGCGCACATCGGTGGAGCTGACCTCGATGGGGTCGTAATCCTCCAGAAGCACAGCGCCGTTCGCGTCGGGCGATTTGCCCTTTTCCCGCGCGGCGGCACAGATGGTGCAGAGCTTCCGGATGTCCGCAGCGCGGTACCACGTGTCGAGCGTCTCGAGCATGTCGGAGCCGACGAGCAGGAACAGCGCCTCGCCCGGATACTGCGCATGCAGCGTTTCGAGCGTTTCGACCGTATAGCTCCTGCCGCCGCGGTCGATCTCCATCGTGCTGACCTCGAACGGCGCTTCGCCGAACAGCAGCCGGCACATCCGCACCCGCGTCGCGGCATCCGCCAGATCGGGCGTGAGCTTGTGCGGCGGAACGAACGTCGGGATCACCAGCACGCGCGTGAGCGAAAACCGCGCGGCAAACGCCCGCGCCAGCCGCAGGTGTCCCAGATGGGGCGGGTTGAAGGTACCGCCGAATATTCCGATCGCCATATTATTTGATGTTGATGCGGTTGGTCATGATGTTGCCCGTCGCCACGTACAGCAGCACGCAGATCACAGCCTCGAACACGTAGCCGAGGATCGGGATCTGCATAAACACGGTCGTCGATTCGCCGAAGCCCAGTCCGATGCCGGAAGCGCCGATCGTCAGATACACGGGGATATACGCCGCCGCAACGGTCGCGACCGTCTGCACGAGGAACAGTCCGATATAGATGAGGATCGCGATAAAAATGGGATTGTGCGACTGGAAGCGCTTCGTATTCGCCACGGCCAGGGAAAACGCCACCTTGAAAATCAGGAACAGCGCGCGGATGAACAGCACGGTGACGATAACGATGATGAATTTCAGCGCCGTCTGCGGATCGGGCATGCCCTCCATCGTGCGCAGCATGTCGTAGATGGACTGGATCACCTGCTTGATATTGTCGCTGGTCTGCGCGACCCAGTAGACGATCAGAAAGACCGACACCGCGATCGCAAACAGGAAGCTGATGCTCACCCAGATCAGCGAGACGATCGTCTTGCCCGCCAGAAGCTGCTTGCCCGTGACCGGCAGCGTAAAGCTCAGGTAGCCCTGCGCGCCGTAGAGCGATTTGTTGAACATGGAAATGATCGAAAACAGCGTGATGACCAGCACCGCGACGGCGATCGCACCGAGTACGACGGAGCTGATGACCATCAGCGACTTGACCTTGAACAGGAATACGATCAGCATGATAACGAACGTGATGCCCGCCGCAAGAAAGACTCCGAACATGGAGTGCGCGGTGGACTTGAACTCGTTCTTAATTAACTTCCCAAGCATAGTGGAATACCTCCTTGAACACGTCTTCGATGGTTCTGCCGTCCTGGCACAGCTCGTCCACACGCGCCTTGACCAGCACCTTGCCGCGGCCGATCATCAGCACGGAATCGAAAATGTGCTGCACGTCGTAGATCAGGTGCGTGGACAGCAGGATCGTGGAGCCCTCGGGGTGGTTCTTCATGATGGTGTCGAGGATGAACGAACGCGCCGCGGGATCGACGCCGCCGAGCGGCTCGTCGAGGATATACAGCTTCGCGTTGCGGCACATGACCAAAAGCAGCTGCAGCTTTTCCTGCATGCCCTTGGACATGGATTTGATCGTCTGCTTCGGCGGCAGCGCGAACGTTTCAAGCATCGCGTAGGCCTTGTTCTTGTCGAAATCCAGATAGAAGTCCGCGAAATATTCGATCGCGTCCACGCAGCGCATCCACTCGGGCAGATACGTTTTTTCCGGCAGATATGCGACCATCGCCTTGGTATGCGGGTCGGCCGAGTGACCGTCGATGTACGCGCCGCCGGTATAGTCCGTGATCAGACCGACGAGAATCTTGATCAGCGACGTTTTGCCGCTGCCGTTCGGGCCGAGCAGTCCGATGATCTGACCGCCCTCGAACGCGAATGAGATGTCCTCGAGAACCTTGTGTTTTCCGTAGGACTTGGAAAGATGATCTACTTCAATAAGCGCCATAAGTGTACCTCCTTATATCAATCGTCCGCGAGTTCTGCCTCTTTGATGATCTCATCCGGGATCGCCTCGCCGTGACGGACGCCCAGAATGCACAGGAAAGACAGCACAAAGCAGATCGGACAATAGACGAACAAAGACGCATACGTTCCCGAAAGCATGCGCACGACGCCGTAAACGATGGGCGTCGCAATCTGCGCGGAGAACGTCGCGGTGTAGTAGTAGCCGGTGAACGTACCGACCTTCTGGATGCCGCCGATCTCCAGAACGAGCGGCAGCGTGTTGACCGTGATGAGCATGTTGGCAAAGCCGCCGAACACGAGTGCGACGTACACGAGCACGATCATGGGACTGCCGGTGATGCGCGTCACCAGAAGATAGGCGACGAACGCCGTGATAAACATCGACAAACCGAGGATGATCGTCTTTTTTCTGCCGAGCCTCTTGCCGAGCCAGCCCGCCGGCAGTGCGCCGAGCGCCGTGGACACGGCAAAGATCGCCATCATGCGGGTCGCTTCACCAGGGGATTTGCCGAAAACCTCTTTGGCAAACAGCGCGAAGAACGTCTGAATGGAGTTCGCACCGCAGAACAGGAAGAACAAACCTGCGAGCATAAGGATCAGACTCAGGCGCTCGCCCTTGGTGAGCTTGATCGCCTTGAGCGCTTCCTTCTCCTGCTTGCGCGCTTGCTTTTCCGCCTCGCGCTTGGCCTTGGCGTCCGCCTCCTGATTGCGCTCCGCGTCGGTATGGATGCGGCTGTCCGGCTCCTTGACGAGGAACGTCACAATCAGCGTGCACACAATCATGATGACCGCCGCGAATTCAAACACGTGCGGCGTGTACAGCACTTCATGCGCCTTGTCGTTCGGGATGCCGTAAACGGCACAGACGATCGTCGCCGCCACCAGCGCGAGCATGGAGCCCACGCCGCCGACGAGATTGATGACCGCGTTGCCTTCACTGCGCAGCGCAGGCGGCGTCAGGTCGGGCATCAGCGCCACGCACGGTGCGCGCCACAGCGACATAATGAACACGAACAGGATGATGCATGCCATCAGCGCGGGGATGGTCGTCATGCGCGGGATGAGAATGAACAGGATCGCCGCGACCGGCGCGCCGAACATGATGAAGGGCTTTCTTTTGCCGAAACGTGAATGGGTACGGTCGGAGAGCTTTCCGAACGTCGGCTGGAAGATCACGCCGAATATGTTGTCGAACGTCATGATGACGCCGATAAACAGCGGCACGAGCGTAAAGCCGGACTCGCCCTGCGCCTCCATGAACTTCAGCAGGATCGGCATCTTCTGCGCCAGCACGGCGCTCCAGTGCTCGATCATCGGCGACGCGCCGAGCATTCTGTCGAGGATGCTCGTCACGTACGGGTCGTACACGCCCCACGCAATGGACGAAGCCATAAACGCAAAGCCCATCAGTATGGTTTTTCCGTAAGGCAGTTTCAGACCGGTTTCGTTTGCGGTTTTGGTTTTAGCCATACTTTACCTCCTATTTCAAGAAGCCCTCAATGATGACGGCCTCCGCTTCACTTTCCGTAAGCCCCAGCGTACGCAGTTTCGTCAGCTGGTCATTGTTGATGCGGCCGATCGCCGCTTCGTGGATGATCTGCGCGTCGCAATGGTTGGCCGCGATCTCCGGGATCGAGCGGATGTGCGCCTCGTCCATGATGATGGAGTCGCACTGGATGTGCGCATGGCACAGCGTATTGCCGATCGCGCGCGGATTGAACACCTGCTCGCTGCGATCCTTCGCGACGGAGCGCGATACGATCTGCGCCGAGGAATCCGTTCCGTTCAGCTCGATCACGACGTTGGAGTGCGCGGTCTGGTCGCCGTGCGTCATGAGCCGCTCGAACACGGTGAGCTTCGCGCCCTTTTCGAGCCGTGCCGTCGTGTCGCGCAGCGTGGAGTCGACGCCTTTGATCTGCACCATTTCCATCTCACAGACGGCATTTTCACCCAGCTCCACGATCGTCGTGGGGTTGAGGATGCGGCCGCCCGTACCGTCGCCCTCGCCGTAATGCTTCTCAACGTAGCGCACCTTCGCGCCCTTGCCGATGAAGAAACGGTGGATGCCGTCGTGTTCCGACGTTTCGCAGCCGGAATTGTGGATACCGCAGCCGGCGACGATCTCAACGTCGGCGCCCTCGCCGATGAAGAAATCGTTGTAGACCACGTCGTTCACGCCGCTTTTCGTGATGACGACGGGAATGTGCACCTTCTCCGCCTTGGAAAACGGCATCACGCGGATGTCGATGCCGGGCTTGTCGGTCTTCGGCTCGATCTGCACCGTTTCGGTCGAGCGGCGCGAGATGCCCTCGCCGTCCTTGCGGATGTTGTACGCGCCGACCGTCGGCACGTCGGTGATGTCCGCGATGCTGCGGAGAAGTCCGGAAAGCAGTTCGTCCATCATTGTGCAGCCTCCTCCTTTCCGCGGAATCCGCAGTCCTCGTCGAACTGCCCCAGAAGTCCCGGGAACACTTCGTCGCGGCTGCCGCGCGTGCGGATCTTTCCGTCCGCAACGACCAGTATTTCATCCGCGAGCTGCATGATGCGCTCCTGATGCGAGATCAGGATCACGCTCTTGTGCCTGCCGCGGGAAAGATTCTTGAACGACTGGACGAGCATGGCAAAGCTCCACAGATCGATGCCCGCCTCCGGCTCGTCGAAGATCGCGACCTCCAGCTCGCGCGCCATCAGCGTCGCGATCTCGATGCGCTTGACTTCGCCGCCGGACAGCGACGCGTCCACCTCGCGGTTGAGATAATCGCGCGAACACAATCCGACGTTCGTCAGGTACGCGCAGCACTCGTCCTCCGGCAGATCGCTGCCGTGCGCCAGACTCAGAAGCCGGCGCACCGTCAGTCCCTTGAAGCGCGGCGGCTGCTGGAACGCGTAGCCGATCCCGAGTCTTGCACGCTCGGTCACGTCCAGACCGGTGACGTCACGGCCGTTGAGCAGGATCTGTCCCGCCGTCGGCTTTTCGATACCCATGATGATCCGCGCCAGCGTGGACTTGCCGCCGCCGTTGGGACCGGTGATGACGAAGAACCGACCGTCCTCGAGCGTAAAGCTCACGTCGTCGAGAATGCCCAGCTCCCGATTGCCGTCGTCCACCTGAAAAGAAACATGCTTCAGTTCTAACATTCCAAAATCTCCTACATCCGAATAATCCACACCACAACCGCCGCGATTGCCAGAAGCTGCCACACACCGAACCGCGCAAGGAACGCGCCGGCGCGCATCAGCACCATCGGCACGAACAGCAGTATCCGCGCTGCGACGTTCGCTTCTTTGCGGCTCTCCCACAGATACAGCGCGTCCTCATACGTCGGAAACGCGTGGCAGAACAGGCAAAGGCTGAAGATCAGCAGTGCGGCGCACACGTAAAACATCGCGGAAATGCTGCCGCTGACGATGCTGCGCGGCGTGACGCCCATCAGGAAAAGCTGCAGCGCCGCGGGCAGCGCGATCACCGCGCCGATGAGACAAACGATAAAACCCGGAAGAAAGCAGACGCAGAATCCCTTCGCGAACGAATGCACGGGCTCGTGCTCCACGTGGCCGAACAGTTCGTTGTGCTGCAGATACGCGCGATCCTCCACAGGCACGTGAAAAGCCTTGAGAAACACGTGTTCAAAGAACGCGCGCACCACCGCGCCGGCGATCGTGATACATCCGAATATCTCGATCACTTTCTGCGTATTCTCGTCGCAGCTGCCGATCTGCGCGACCATCCCGATCGCTTCGTCATTTTTCGCAAGCGAAGCGCTCAACGTCGTCATGTTGAGAATCGACTGCGAGAACACGCTCGAATCGTTTGTGAGATAGGCGCAGTAATATACGTAATTGAACGCTCTGTCGTTCGCAATTCGGAACGCTTCGTCTACGTCGTCCTGCACAAGCGCAAAAGCTGCGTCCCACATCGCAAATTCCGCATAATTCAGAAGCTTCGTTCTGTTCTCCTGCTCGATGGTCTGTTTCGCAAGCAGCTCGTTAAAGATCTTCTCCGCCTCGGGCAGAAGCATCTTATTTGCGCGCGCGCGCACCGCAGCGGCTTTTTTGAGATCCTTTTCCCGCAGCGCAAACCGCATCTCGAGACTCAGGCGCAGCGAATCGTTCTCGTCGTAGCGATCAAGGGCGGAAGCAAGCTTTTCCTCGTCACCCGCAAGAAACGCCGCTTCAGCGATTGCAGGGTAGGCAGCCGTATATTCCTTGTTTTTCTCAAGCAGCTTTTCATAGATTTCGATCACCGCTGCGTATTCTTTTGCATTGAATGCGGCGTTCGCTTCGGATGTGTAAACCGTCATAAACTCGTCCGGCAGGTACTCCAGCATTTTTTCAAAGTACACTTTTGAGGCGTCAAGGTCATCCGGCTTGTAATACTGCGTCACACTGCCCTTGTAATACTCGACATACCCCTTCACATAACGCGAGTCGCTCTCGTCCGCGTGCTTGGTAAGCTCCGCCATGATCTCATCGTACGGCATCTCTTCCCTCGGGTCAAACGGATAGGTCGTCTCGAGCAGCTGCATAAACACAAAGATGTTGTTCCAGTGTTTAACTCATGTGTTCAGGAAAATAATGCCTTGTGCATTATGCTCTAAGCATGAGCCGTATCACTGGAAGGGCATTCTTCCTTACATAAATTAGGAAGAAGCCCCGTCCATATCGGTTGCGATTGGGCGGGGAGGTTCACGTCAACAATTTTCAGGAGGAAAAACAATGAACACAAATGACTATACCATTCGTTTGGAAAGACCCGAGGACTACAGAGAAGTTGAGAACCTTGTCAGAGAGTCGTTCTGGAACGTGTACCGTCCCGGCTGCAGCGAGCACTACGTGATCCATGTGCTGCGGGACGATCCGGCTTTTGTGAAGGAGCTGGACTTCGTCATGGAGCAGAACGGCAAACTGATCGGGCAGAACATGTTCATGCGCACGCGCATCGACGCCGACGACGGTCAGGCGATCCCCGTACTGACCATGGGACCCATCGGCATCACGCCGGAGCTGAAGCGCATGGGTTACGGCAAAAAGCTGCTGGACTACTCGCTGGAAAAGGCGGCGGCCATGGGCTTCGGTGCTGTTCTCTTTGAGGGCAACATCGGATTTTACGGCCACAGCGGCTTTACCTATGCCCGTAACTTTGGCATCCGCTATCATGATCTGCCGGAAGGCGCGGACGACTCCTTTTTTCTCTGTAGGGAACTGCGTCCTGGATATCTTGATGGCATCACGGGTGTTTACCAGACACCGCAGGGCTACTATGTGGACGATGCGGATGTGGAGGAATTCGACAAAGCCTTCCCCTACAAAGAAAAGCTGAAACTGCCGGGACAGATCTTCTAAACCGAATGGCGATATAAAACAGGAGCCGGTGCATCCCGGGCGGTGTACCGGCTCTTGCGAAAAACAGGATTTCAAGAAGAGGGAGCGGAGAAACAGCCATGTTTGATCTTTCAAAACTAAGCACGCAGTATCATGTTCACCCGATGAAGGATGCCGACGCAGACGCTCTTTTGGCGTTCTGCTTACAGAATGATCAGTACTATCGGTATTGCGGCAAACAGCCGTCCAGAGAGCTGATCCTTCATGACCTGCATATCACGCCGCCGGACACTTCCGCGGAAGCCAAATACTATGTCGGATTCTATGACGGGGATCTTCTGGTGGCGATCATGGATCTGATCGACGGTTATCCCAACAGCGATACGGCCTTTATCGGTTTCTTTATGATGAACCGGCAGCTTCAGGGACGCCGGATCGGGACGCAT
>CADAGA010000085.1 GCA_902787275.1 Oscillospiraceae bacterium
GCTCGCGGAACGTCTCGTCCGAATCGAGATGGAACGCACCGCACGCGACCTCCAGCACGTCGAAGCCGAGCTTTTTGACCTTTTCAATATAGGGCAGGAAATCGCCGCCCCATTCCTTCGCCCAATAGGCGTAATAGATCCCGTATTTCATCATCAGACCTCCTGATTCATATGCTGTCTTTTCATTATATCAAATCCAATCCGGCGCTGTCAACGATTGCACGAAAGAAAAAGTGCGATCCGCCTGCCGTTGATCGTTTTGTGCAATATTCCTTGAATTTTCAAGAGAGGAAGTATACAATGGAATCGTACGAAACAAGCGCTCGAGGCCGTGATCCGCGTAAGAAGGCGAACGGCTCGTCGCTCCGTTTCGGGAAACACGTCTGATGCGCAAGAAAGGAAAGAACATATGAAGTGGAACTATGACTACAGTCAGACACTGTGGATGAAAATGTATCTGGCAGAGCCGGAGGACTTTGCGAAGGGAACGTCGAGGGTCTTTATCACGTTTTCACAGGCGCTGGACATCATCAAGGCGATCGATGCGATGACGCAGGGGATCCGGAAGATCGTCTATCTCGTCGGCTGGCAGGGGCTCGGACACGACGACTGCTATCCAGAGATGGAGGTCGTGAACGAACATCTCAAGCGCGCCTGCGACGCGACCGCACGCGACAGCCTTTGGTGGCTGTTCGAGGAAGCAAAGCGATACAATACCGTCGTCAGCTTCCACGTCAATCAGGCAGACGCGTACAGCGACACGCCCTGCTTTCCGGAGCTCGTCGCGACGAATTCGCTCGTAAACGGCAAGGACGGCAAGCCTGCGGTCATCGAGGTGTTCAACGGCAGGGACGCCTACAAGGTTTCTTACAAGGGTTACTATGAAAGCGGTCTGTTCAAGCGTCTCTGGGACCGCTTCTGCGAAGTGACGCCTGTGCGCGAATCCGGAACGGTGCATATCGACAACTTCTGCGTCGCGCAGAGCCTGAATCCGTACACAAGCGTGGAGGAGGAGGACGCAGCGCGCAGCAGGATGCTCGACTATATCGCGTCCCTCGGGATCGACGTGACGAGCGAATATACCTACCGCGAAATGGAGTGGCGCGCGGATTCGCCGACGCATCCGATCCGGCAGCAGCTGTACGTGACGGCGGTCGATCCGGTGCCCGAGGGCGACTGGCGGGACGCGCCGATCCGCACGCTCGGCAAAATCCCCGCAACGTGGTGGACAAGCAACGTCACGGCGGAGGAATGCATGAAGATCCCTGCGGCAGTTTACAGCGGCCGCCTGACCGATCCGAAGGAAAAGGACGTGTTTTACGGCGCGATGCACGGCGAGGAGATCTGGCGCGCGCACGGGAACGATCCTGCCGACTGGAAAGCGGCGTTCCTTCTGGAGTTCTGCACCATGCAGCTGCCGTACTTCTATCTGAACCGGCATGCACGTCTGCGGCTGGAGGAGGCGGACGACGCGTATATCGTGACCTTCTCCGACGGGATCGTCAGTGACGGCAGAACGAGAACGATCACAGTAAACGGCGTTCCGGTAAAAGAAGGCGAGGACGTGCTGCTGCCGCTGGACAGCCGGAACACGACGTTCATCGCCTATTCCCAAAACGGCAGGGACGGCGAGTGGAACGTCCCGGACGCCGCGTTCACGCAGGCCGATTTGTTTGAGATCACGCCCGACGGCAACGTGCCGTGCGGCAGCGTGCAGATCACGGACGGAAAAGTCCGCCTGCGCGTTCCGGCGGATCGGGCGTTCGTGCTGCGCGCAAACGACCGCTGATCCCGGCTCTTTCCGAAAAATAGAAAACAGCAAAAAAGAACCCGCCGCATCCGAGGATGCGGCGGGCTTTATCATAAGGAATAGGAGATTAGAACCACAGGGAGCCGAACAGGAGCCAGATGATGTACTGCCACCACTTCAGCTTGAGGCTGACGACGCAGCTTGCAGTTCTGCCGTCGGGCGTGGTCGCGGTGATCGTTGCGCTTCTGCAGAAGATGCACAGACGCGTGAACGTCACGTTGCCGTTTTCATCAACGGTCATCAGCCTCGGCTTGGAGGACGTCCAGGTGACGTCGTCTTCGCTTGCCGTCAGCGTAACAGCAAGCTTGCCTCTTCTGGAATAGGGAACTCTCACGCTGATGCGGTTTGCGGGTTCCTGATGCGTGATGGAATCGGTCAGGGTCAGCTCGGCGGGAGCCAGCTTCGGGATCGGACGCGTTTCGGTCTCGTGGCAGCGCTGGCAGGTGCGGGTCTCTTCGCCGTCTTCGTCCTGCGTCGCGGGTCTGGTCTCAACCCATTCGCCCCAATCGTGGCCGAGCGCGGGATCGGTAACCGTCGTGCGGCTGAGTTCATCGTCGCATTCGGTACAGTAAACGACTTCGTCGTGCTTGCCGTCCTCCGTGCAGGTCGCCGGCGTTACGTTTTCGATTTGGGTCTGGCCGGGCGTATGACCGAGCGCGTCGGTCGGTACGGTCACGGTGTAGGAGTATTCGCAATCCTTACAGGTGAATTCGGTGGTGACGGAGCCGCCCTCCGTGCAGGTCGCGTCCACAGTCGCTTCACCGGTCTTCTCAAATTCGTGATCGGCGTAATCGAGTGCGCCGCAGACGTCGCAGGTGCGCACGTGCTGGTTCTCGTCGGCGATCAGCCATTCGGAGTGATCGAAGTCGTGGTTGCCGGTCGCGGGATCGGTGACCGTCGTGCGGCTGAGTTCCTCGCCGCATTCGGTACAGTAAACGACCTCGTCATGCTTGCCGTCCTCGCCGCAGGTAGCCGGCGTTTCGTTTTCGATCTTGGCATCGCCGGGCTGGTGGCCGTTCGCGGGATCGGTTTCTTCGGTGTAGGTGTAGTCGCAGTCGGTGCAGGAGTAGGTCACAGTGCCGGGTTCGGTGCAGGTCGGTTCAGTCCGGCCGGTCTCCGTGACGCTGTGCTGCGCGGTTTCGGTCTCGGTGCAGCCGTCGTTCTGGCAGAAGCGTTCATGCTCGGTGTCGCTCGCGTATTCCCAGGCGCTCCAGCTGTGATTGTTTGCCGGATCGCCGTCGACGTCGTAAGTGTAACCACAGTCGGAGCAGGTGTAGGTGGTCTTGCCGGGCTCCGTGCAGGTGGGTTCGGTGATGCTCACGTCGAAGTCATGCTCGGATTCTTCCGTCGCGCCGCAGACGACGCAGGTGCGCTCGTGGTACGTATCGTCCTTGCTTACCCAATCGCCCCAGTCGTGGCCGTCAGCGCCGTCGCCTGTTTCGGTGTAGGTGTATTCACAATCCTTGCAGGTGTAAGTGGTCTTGGCCGGCTCGGTGCAGGTCGCAGGAGTATCTTCGCGGTCGAAGTCATGGTCGCCGTACTCATACGCGATGCCGCATCTGTCGCAGACGCGCATATGCTGATGCTGCGGATCTTCGTTGGAGATAAGCCAATCGGAATTCTCAAAATCATGGCCGAGCGCGGCATCGCCGGTTTCGGTATACGTATCGAAGCAGCGCGTGCAGGTGAACGTGGTATAGCCGGGTTCGGTACAGGTGGGGTTGGTCACAACGCCGCTGTCCCATTCGTGGTCGAGCGGATCGGTATCTTCGGTGTAGGAATCGCCGCAGCCCTCGCAGACGAGAACTCTCACGCCGCCCTCGGTGCAGGAGGCGGGGATGGTGCCGGGTGCATCGGGATCTTCAACGTAGTTGTGCGCTTCGGTCTCGCTGTCCTGGCACACGTCGCAGAAATGCTCGTGGACGTCGGCGTCCTTGTATTCCCAGTCGCCCCACTCGTGACCGGTCGCCGTGTCGGTTTCCGTGTACGTGTAGCCGCAGTCGGAGCAGGTGTAGGTCACGGAGCCGTCCTGCGTGCAGGTCTTGTCGACGACAACGCGGTCAAAGTCGTGCTCGGCTTCTTCCGTCGCGCCGCATCTCTCGCAGGTGCGCTCGTGCAGATCTTCGTCTTTTTCTTCCCAATCGCCGAACTGGTGGTCGTTGATCGGTTCGCCGTCCATGTCGGCGCCGCCGTACACGGCGTATGCCTTGGCAAGATTGCCGTTGACGAACTTGGAGGGCGTGAAGTAATCCTCGTGGTGGTTGTAGATGTAGATGAACTTGTTGATGTAGGGCTTAAGCTCGCTCTTGTTGTTATTGGCCTTCTGGATGAGATTCTGCACGGTGCCGCTTTCCAGAATCTTGGAGATCGCAGCCTTGCCGTCGGAGGTGATCTTCTGAACCTTGTCGAGCTGGGCGCGCTTGCTCTGAAGATTCGCCTTCTCGATGATCATTCTTTCCAGATCGCCGTCGAGGATGGTCTGCAGCGTATCGATGCGGTCCAGCGCCTCGTCGATGATATCGAGCACTTCCGGATAGTTCTCAAATGCCCAGTAGCCGAGATCGGCCATCTTGCTCTGATCGCTGAAGGGCATGAAGGATTCGAGCTCTGCCTTGAGCTTGGCAACGCGGTCGATGGTGCCGACGATGTCGCCTTCCTGATAGGTCAGGGAAGAATCGCCGTAGTACGCCTGCAGGACGAGAGAATCGAACGGAAGCGAACGGTCGCCCGCGTTGTAGCAGGTCGCGCCGCCGATATCGACGATCGCTCTGCGCAGACGGTTGAACTCGTCAATGTCCGCGATACGGCGGCTGCCGATATATTCGCTGCCGACTCTGTCCAGCTTGAGCATGATGTCGCCGACCATCTTGGTGTAGGTCGTGTACTTTTCGAGCGCGTAGTCGTACACTTCGCCCATCGTCTTGATGACCTTGCCGTAGAGGTCTTCCAGATACATGTCGAAGTTGTTGGTGAGGCTTTCGATGTCGGGCTGCATCACGAAGGTCAGACGGTACTTGACCTCGAAGCCGTTGTTTACCTGATCCTCGGTAAGCGTCGCGGTGTAAGCGTCGCCGTCCTCGGTCATCTTGATCAGCGTGCCGTCCGCAAGACGGATGTATTCGGGCACGTACTTGTAGGAGCAGTCGGTGCTGGTGTTGTTCTGCCAGACGTTGCTGTCGTCCACGTGCGCGGTCACGATGAACTTGCCGCTGCAGAGAGAATACGCAAACAGTGCGGGATCCTCTTCGAACTTGGTGAAGATCATGACTCTTTTGCCGAAGACCGTCTTGAGGATTCTGCGCTCGCGCTCCTCGAGCTTTTTGCTGCTGTTGAGGAAGCCCTCGATGCGGTCGGCTGCGTTGACCTCTTCGGTGGTGTCGCCAAGCTCGTAGGAGCCCTTCACCGCACGGATGAAGCCCATCATGATCGCGTCTTCGATCACGACGTTGCCGCCGGCGGTCGCGTCGGTCACCTTGTTGTTGACGCCGTAGCGGCCGACGAGCGAGGACTGCTTCACGGTCGCGTCGGCGCCGTCAGTCAGCGCGATGGCGCTGCCGGTCGGGAAGTGATACTTGGACGTGGTCGGGATGCGGGTCATGCTGCCGACGGCGCGCACGCCCTCGACGGTGACGCTGCCGCCCTTGACGCTGATCGCGGCAGGGCTCTCGTTGACCACCGTTTCCATCATCGTCAGAGACTTCACGTTCGCAAACTGCGAAACGACGTGGCCGTTGGTGATGGTGACCTCTGCGTTGTTGATCGTGATGGCAGAGGACCCCGGGACACTTTTCAGCTCGTAGCCGCCGAGATCGAGCGTCAGATCTTTGTTGATCACGACGGATTCGGTCGTGTCTCCGGTCATGGTGACGGTATCGCCCGCGGATGCTGCATCGATCGCAGCCTGCAGGCTGTTCGCCGCAGAAGCCGCGACGCCGCAGGTACCCAGAAGCATGAGCGCCGTCATCACGATCGCGAGGATTCGTTTCGTGACTTTCATGGTTTTGATCTCCTATCCTTGAATTTTGGAAATATTCCAGCAGAGAAACACGGGAGCATTTCCCTGCAAAATCCCATATTCAGACCATCATACAAATCGCATTATATCATACATTTTAATTTCTGTCAATTTATTCCTAAAGAAAACTCAGGGAAAAATCGCCGATTTTTTATTGACGAAAGGGCGGAGATTTAATATAATTGTATAAAATCTGTTTGGAGGGGAACGAAATGAGCAAGACGGCGCAAAAAAGAAACCGCGCCCAGCTGGAGGCTCTTGCGGCGCAGCAGGCGCAGGAGATCGCCGAGCTGCGCGGGCAGCTCGAAAAGGCACAGGCACAGCTTCACGAGCGGGAGATCGTGTGCGAACGCGCGGGCACGATGGCGGATGCCGCCATGACGCTCAACGGCGTGTTCAAGGCGGCGGACGACGCGGCCGCGCAGTATCTCGAGAACATCCGCGCGTTCACCGAGGAGCAGCACAAGGTCTGCGCACAGATCGAACGCACGACGCGCGAGCAGGCCGAGGCGATGCTGCGCGAGACGGAGGAGCGCTGCCGCGCGCGCGAACGCGAAGCGGACGCATACTGGGAAAAGCTGTCCGCGAAGTTCGAGCAGTTCTGCGCGGAGCACAAGGAGCTGCGGGAGCTGCTGGACGAAGGAAGAAAAAGCTGAAATAAAAAAATAGTTGACGGATTGTTGAAAATATATTATACTATGAGTGAGAACAGATCGTTTTTTGTTCGATTTGCTTAATCTATTCTGTCAAAGGAGGTCCCACTATGGCAACAGACGGCAATCCTCTGCTTTTGATCGACAACAGCACCATGTACGTGATCGGAAAAGGTACGTATAAAGTGGAGCCCATGACTTTTGCCGAGGCCAAGGCCATCATCGACATCTTCGGCGAGGAGGACGTGCTGCGCTGCTACACCGACAGCGCGATCGACAAGGTCATCCACGATTACGTCGGCGTGGAGGACAGAGATTTTCCGCGCAAAAAGATCACCCGCATGCGCCCCGGTCAGATGGCGATCGCATTCAAGCAGTACGTCGCCCCGTCCGAGACGCAGCCGATCATTGATCTGGACCCCGGCGCGCAGGCGAAGAAGATCCAGAACATCTACATTTACTGCGAAGCCATCACCCGCATGACCTGAGAAAACGTCAGACACGACGGCCGTGCCCTTTCGGGTACGGCTGCTTTTTTGCGCTTTTTTACAAAATTATGAATCTTTTATAAAACTTGCATTTTCTATTTGAAAATCACGGAAAAGTGTGGTATCATACATACTGTATCATTATAATGGGTATTTTATCCAAAGAAGGGAGCGCGCCGTGAAGGAGCTGGAGTACACTACGCAGTCCGTGCCGAAAGACAAGCGGTTCTGTACGATCTGCGGCAAGGTCAAGCGGCTGCACTACTTCGAGGGCGATTCGACCCACTGCAGCGAATGTCGCGAGAAGATGCTGCATACAAAGCTGAGCGGCAGGAGCATTCCGGTCGTGCTTTTTGTGCTGCTGGTCGCGGCGTTCTCGGTGTTCCTTTCTGTCTACACCGTGCCGTACTGTATCGATCTGTTCAAGGCGGAGATCGCGGTGCGGGACAAGCGGCTGGCGGACGCGTGCACCGTTTACAAATCCGCGGTGGACTCCGCGTCCGAGCGCAACGCCGCAATGACGGCGGTATGGAAGAAGGATACGGACGTGCCGGATGTGCAGTCAGATAAAAACTTCTTTGAAGCCGGCACGCGCACATGGGTGCGCTATCTCGATACGTATGCCGCGCTGTATTCGGAATACGAGGCGGCGACTCTGGCGCAAAACTCACTGAAAGCGGACGAGATCAAA
>CADAGA010000086.1 GCA_902787275.1 Oscillospiraceae bacterium
AAGGAACGGCCTGTCCTGTCCGCGCAGCGGCGCAGCGTATTCCGAGTCCGACTCCGCGACCGCCTGCAGGAAATCCGCGGCGGAGCAAACGCCGTTCTCCTCCAGAAGGCCGGCGACCTGCAGCACCGTCTTGCCCTCCGGAAACGTGACGCGTACCGTGTTCGGCACAGGTTCCGTCGTCGTCGGCTGCGGCGCTTCTCGCCCGCACGCGGCACAAAACAGCAGCGCCGCGCAAAGCAGGAAACATCCAATGCGTGTTTTCATGTTTTACTCCGTTTTTTCGATCGTGACCGCCGCGTTCGTCTGCGTCAGGATGCCGTCGACGAACGTAATGCCGGCCGTATAGGTCAGCACGTCGAAAACCGGCAGTCCCTCGTCCTTGAACACCATTCCCGGTTCGACCCGCAGCGAGATCTCGTCGCCCAGCGTGAAATCCTGCACGTCATCGAGATACAGACCCAGGAATTCGCCGTGTCCGGGCAGCTTGAACGCATTCGGCGTGCCGTCGACGTACACCGTAAACGCATCCGGCGTTTTGCTGTCGGCAATTGCGCTCAGGTGGCTGCCGGCCTCGGTCACAGCTTTTTCACAGGCGTAGAAATTGTCGGTAAAGCCCTTCTCCCCGCGCAGCAGCACGTGCAGATTCTCGCGGTATACGTTCGCACCCGCCTTGGATACGAACGTGAACGCGATATCCTTTTTTCCGTCCTCGTTATAGTCCGACACGAACAGATCGGGCCGCGCAAGCCGCGGCGCGAACCGCCACGGGAAATACTGCACCAGGCCGTCGTATTTGATCAGCACGCCGCTGACCACCGTCGGGTCGGACGCATAAACGTACAGACCTTCTTTCGGTAGCGCCGCCAGAAGCGGCGTCGAATCGTCGACCGGCATCAGATTGTCCGCGTCCTCGCTGAGCGACGCGGCGTCTATTTTCAGTTCTTTCGGCACGTCCAGAAGCGTGTAGCTGCGGCCGCATCCCCACAGGGACGCCAGAACGGCCAGCACCAAAAATCCATTTGCTGATGAAGTAGTTCAGCACCACGACCACGACCTGCACGATGATCTTGGCGATCATCTCCGGCACCGACAGCACCGTGACGAACAGCACCATCAGCGCTTCGTCCACAAGCAGCGTGCCGAGCCGTCCGCCGGCGAACGTGCTCAGCTCGCGCAGGACGGTTTTTTTGTCCGTGGCCTCGGATTCAAACACGAAGCGTTTGTTGGTCACGAAGGCGAACGCCACCGCGCAGACCCACGAGATCACGTTGGCCTCGATATAGGCAAAGTTCTTTTCGGAGTGCGTCGCATAATGCACGACGCCCTGATACCCGACGAACGAAAACAGCTTCGTCGGCAGCCAGAACGTAACGAGCGAGACGACCGTCGTCAGCGCACCGAACAGCAGATACGACAGCACCTCTCGGTTGAATATCTTGCCGAACAGACGGTGTCCGTTCAGCCATTTGTACAGCGGGATCTTTTCGACCCATTGCCAGAGTTTTTCCATCATGCGTTCCTTGCGGAGCCGACAGACCGACTGCCGGCTCCGCAGTTCCTTTTCTTTTTAGTCGACTGTGACTGTGCCGTCCTCGTCCACGGTGATCTTCATACCGTCTTTGACGTAGTTCAGGAACTCGTCGCCGAGTCCGTCCACGGCCACGATCGTGCGGTCGTCGACCCAGACGTCGGACAGGATCACGCCTGCCGCCGCGAGCGAGTCGATCGGCTCGGAGAACAGCATCGCACACGGCGCGATGCCCATGGCGCACACGGAATACAGCACCATGCCGCCCGTGGTGGAGCCGATGGTCTTGGGCAGACAGATGACCTTATCGGTCAGATTTTTCTGATACAGATCGGGATTGTTCTGATCGGAGCAGATGACCTGCTTCGCCTTCTTGAGCGCGCTCTTCTGGAACGAGGCGAGCGTGTTCACGCCCGCGTGCGACACGACGGCTTCCTTGCCGCTGATCCTGCCCGCAACGACGGGACGGCCCTTGAATACCTTGCTCATTTAAAATCCTCCCTTCACAGCGATGGCGGTGATCTCATCGTCCGTGAAATACCGCGCGGTGGTGTATGTACGCAGCTTGTTGGAATTGGTGACGACGGCCTTCTTGCCGCACAGCGGGTTGTTCATGTACATCAGCGGGCAGATGCTCGTCAGCTTGATGCCGAAGGAGATGAGCTTGTCGTATGCCGTCTTGTTGTCCTTCTTGAAATGCTCAAGCACGGCGGGCGGCGTGGTCATCACGGTGTTGAGCGCGACCTTCGCTTTGCCCTGCTTGCGCAGCTCCGCCTCGAAGCGATCCGTCCACTCGCCCAGCTGGGTGTACGTCAGATGCGGACAGCCGATGAACACGCGTTCCGGCTTTGCGTTCGGATCTTTCCAGATGTTGGGATAGCCTGCCTTGACGCGTTCGAGCTCCGCGTCGTCGATCACGTACGTCTTCGCGTCCTCGCGGATGAGCGCGTCGCCCAGCTCGACCGCTTCGGGCGTCAGGTTCTCGATGTGGTACAGACCGACCGCGCCGTTCGACGCCGTTGCTGCGCCGAAGTCCTTGAGGTAACCCTTGGTCGCCTCGTTCAGCTCGGTGCCGATCCACTTGTCCAGACCCTTGACGAACGGCACGTCCTCCATGACCTTCATGCCGATCGCGGAGCCGAGCACCTGCGCCTCGGGTTTCTTCGTCGTTTTGACCTTGACAATCCACTTTGCCTTTCTGCCCTCGTCGGTCAGCAGGTCGAATTCGGGTACCTTGCCGAGGATGGAGCCGAACAGCTCGATGATGCCGGAGTTGCGGTTGCAGCGCGCGCCGAGCACGGAGTTGGCAAAGACCACGGCGGAGGATTCCGCCCAGGACAGGATATCGCCCTTTTTCGGCACGTTGTCCACTTCGTCCAGATAGCTCGCGCAGGTGAACGCATCCTCGCCCTTGAGACCGAGCTTTTTGAGCTGCTCCTCATAGGGCGCCTGCGCGCCGTACATGATCTTGCTGAAGATCAGCTTTTCGATCAGATTGCACTTGACGTTGGCATAGTCGATGGGACGCGGGTCGACCGTGAACGTCTCCTCGACCTTGAGTCCGGCGCCGATCAGCTCGTCCATGATCTTGTAGACGGGCTGCAGAACGGACAGACCGAAGCTCGTCACGAGATGTCCCTTGCCCACGACGGGCACGAACCGCTCCGCGCCGAACGCGTCGCCGTAGAGCACGAGCGTTTTCATGACTTTCGCCATCGCTTCGCCCTGCGAGCCGCCCAGGATGCCTTCCTCCTCGGGAGTCAGTTTCATTTTGTACTGCATTTGCGGTTGCCTCCTCTTTCTGAATGTATGCTTACATCGCGGCGTACAGCGCGTACAGTTCGCTGTACAATCCGCCTTTTTCAATGAGTTCACGGTGGCTGCCCTGCTCGACGATGCCGTCCTCGGTCAGCACCAGGATCTCCGTCGCGTTCCGGATGGTGGTCAGACGGTGCGCGATCGTCAGCGTCGTGCGGCCGCGCATGAGCGCTTCAAGCGACTGCTGCACCATGCGCTCGGACTCGTTGTCGAGCGCGGACGTCGCCTCGTCCAGGATCAGCACCGGCGGGTCCTTGAGGAATACGCGCGCGATGGAGATGCGCTGCTTCTGTCCGCCGGACAGCTTGACGTCGCGCTCGCCGATGTATGTATCGTAGCCGTTCGGCAGCGTGGCAATAAAATCCGCCGCGCCCGCCCGTGCTGCCGCTTCGCGTATCTCGTCGTCGGTCGCATCGGGTCTGCCGTAGCAAATGTTCTCGCGGATCGTGCCGGAGAACAGATACACGTCCTGCTGCACGATGCCGATGCCCTGCCGCAGCGCGCGCAGACTCAGGTCGTAGATGCTTCTGCCGTCGAGCAGGATGTCGCCCTCCGTGCGCGTATAGAAGCGCGGGATCAGGTTGCAGATCGTCGTCTTGCCTGCGCCGGACGGTCCGACGATCGCGACGCTCTCCCCCTTGCGGATATGCAGATTCAGATGCGCAAACACGGTCTTTTCCGTGCCCTCGTACCGGAACGTCACGTCGCGGAACTCGATGTCGCCCTCGATCGTGCCCGGGTCGATGCCCTCGCCGTCGCAGCCCGCTTCGCCCGCAACGTCCATCACCTCGGCAAAGCGCTCGATGCCCGTCATGCCGCGGTTGAACTGCTCGCTGAAGTCGATCAGACGACGCACGCTGCCGATCAGCGTCGTGACCATCAGCAGCAGCGCCGTGAAGTCGCCCGCCGTCGTCTTGCCCGCCTTCATGAAGAACGCGCCCGCGCCCACGCACAGGATGTACAGACCGCCGTCGAACAGGCGCGACGTCGTCTGGAATCTGCCCATAAAGCGGTAGCTGTCGCGCTTGATATCGAAATACTTCGAGGAGCCCTCAAGGAACTTCTCGTTCTCGTAGTCCTCCTGGGCGAACGACTTGACCACGCGGATGCCGAGAAGGCTGTTTTCCGTCTGGGCGTTGATCTCGCCCACGCGGTGGCGCGATTCCTTGAACGCTTCGCGCATACGCCGGCGGTCGCGCCGCGTCGCCAGGAACATAAACGGCATGAACGCGAAAATGATGACCGCCAGCAGCCAGTTCATCGACGCGAAGATCGCGAAGCACGCCACGACCTTGATCGTCGTGATGAACGCTTCCTCGGGCATGTGGTGCGCAAATTCCGTCACGTCGAACAGATCGCTCGTCAGACGCGACATGAGCTGGCCGATCTTGTTGTTGTCGTAGTAGGAGAACGAGAGCTTCTGCAGGTGCGCGAACAGATCGTTGCGCATCTGCGTCTCGATGCGCGTACCCATATAATGCCCCTGCGTCGCCATGAAATACGCCGCGGCGCTGTCGATGACGCGCAGCACGACGTAGAGCGCGACCATGCTCAGGATGAGGGTGGTCGTGAGTCCGCCGGACGAAAGCACCTCGGCGTTCGTGATACGCCGCACGATCAGCGGCAGCACGATCTCACACAGCGTCGTCAGTGACGCGCAGCAAAGATCGATCGCGAGCGTCTTTCGCTCGGTGCGCAGATACGGCAGAAACCGCCGCAAAAGCGCGCGGTTCTTTTTGAGCGTGTTTTTCGGGCGGTCTTCCACAGCTTGTCCTCCGTTTTTGATCTTAAATAGTATTATATACCATCTAAAAGTCTTTTTCTACACCTAATGAGAAAAAAATAAAAAGTATTGCAAACAAGCACAAAATCCTGTATGATAAAGGGTAGTGCAACAAAATGTAGTGGAAATGTGGGGAACGCGTATGTATGCTAAGATCCGCTCCGTCGGGCTGTTCGGGATGGAGTCCTATATGGTCGAGGTCGAGGCCGACGTTTCGGGCGGTCTGCCGCTGTTCGAGATCGTGGGACTGCCGGACAAGTCCGTGAGCGAAGCGAAAAACCGCATCCGTTCCGCGATCAAAAACTGCGGCTTCGATTTCCCGCCCAGCCGCATCACCGTCAACCTCGCCCCTGCCGACGTGCGCAAGGAAGGCTCCGTCTACGATCTGCCGATGCTGATCGCGCTGCTGATGGCGTCGAATCAGCTCTCGTGCAACGCGGACAAGTGCGCGTTTCTCGGCGAGCTGTCGCTCGACGGATCGCTGCGGCGCATCACCGGCGCGCTGCCGATGGTCATTTGCGCCAGAGAACACGGCGTCCGGTCGGTATTCGTGCCTGCGGACAACAGTGCGGAATGTGCCGTCGTGCGCGGCATCGACGTCTATCCGGCGCGGAATATCGCCGACGTGTTCCTGCATCTGACGGGCGAAGTGCCGCTGACCGCCGTGCAGCCGGGTGAGATCGCGCCCGCGGTCTCCCCGCTCGCGTGTCCCGATTTCCGGGACGTGAAGGGACAGCTCGAAGCGCGGCGGGCGCTTGAAGTCGCCGCGGCAGGCGGTCACAATCTTCTGATGATCGGCTCTCCCGGCGCGGGCAAAAGCATGCTCGCCAAGCGTCTGCCGTCCATCCTGCCGGACATGACGTTTGAGGAGAGTCTCGAAACGACCAAGCTCTATTCCATCGCCGGCGCACTGCCGGAGGGCGTGTCGCTCATCACGACGCGGCCCTTCCGCGCCCCGCACCATACCGTCTCCCCTGCCGGTCTGTCCGGCGGCGGCTCCATCCCGAAGCCGGGCGAGATCTCGCTCGCGCACAACGGCGTGCTGTTTCTCGACGAGCTGCCGGAGTTTTCCCGCACGGCGATGGAGATCCTGCGCCAGCCGATGGAGGACAGAAGGATCACCATTTCCCGCGTCGCCGGCTCGCTGTCGTTTCCGTGCAGCGTGATGCTCGTCGCGGCGATGAACCCCTGCCCCTGCGGCTTTTTCGGCCATCCGACACGCGAATGCACCTGCTCACCGGGTGCGGCGGCACGGTATCTGGCGCGTGTCTCCGGACCCGTGCTCGACCGGCTCGATATCCACATCGAGGTGCCGCCCGTCGACTTCAAAAAGCTCTCCGACACCGAAAAGAGCGAGTGCTCCGCCGACATCCGCGCGCGTGTCAACAAGGCGCGCAAGGTGCAGCAGCAGCGCCTTGCCGGCAGCGGCGTCGGCTGCAACGGACAGATGAACGCCGCCATGACGCAGGAATTCTGCCGCCCGTCGAAGGATGCGCTGTCGCTCCTGGAGCGCGCGTTTGAGCGGATGGGACTGTCCGCCCGCGCGTACGACAAGATCCTGCGCGTTGCGCGCACCGTCGCCGACCTTGAAGGCAGCGAGACGATCGAGTTCCCGCACGTCGCCGAGGCGATCCAATACCGCAGCCTTGACAGAAAATTCTGGCAAAAGTAGCTGCCTCCCGTAATCTTTCCGACAAAGGTACCTATAGATCATGAACACACTCAGAAAAAAGTTTATTGGCGACCGCGCGTTCTATAAACGCGTGCTGGCAGTCGCCGTTCCGATCATGATCCAGACCGGAATCACGAACTTCGTGAGTCTTTTGGACAACATCATGGTCGGCCGCATCGGCACCGAGCAGATGAGCGGCGTCGCGATCGTCAACCAGCTTTTCTTCGTCTACTACCTGTGCGTGTTCGGCGGCTTCGCCGGCGCGGGCATCTTCACGGCGCAGTACTACGGCGCGGACGATCAGGAGGGCGTGCGCCACACGTTCCGCTACAAGCTGTGGATGGGCGTGATCCTGTTCCTGATCGCGCTGGGCATCTTCGGCGGCTTCGGCAAGTCGCTCATCGGTCTGTATCTCAACGGCAGCGAGGACGGCGGTGATCTTGCCGCCGCACTTTCCTACGCGACGGGGTATCTGCGCATCGCGATCATCGGTCTGCCGGCGTTTACGGCGGTGCAGGCGTACGCAAACACGCTGCGCGAATGCGGCGAAACGGTCGTTCCGATGCGCGCGGGACTTGCCGCGGTCTGCGTCAATCTGGCATTCAACTATCTGCTCATCTACGGCAAACTCGGCTTCCCGCGGCTGGGCGTGCAGGGCGCCGCGATCGCGACCGTGCTGTCGCGTTACGTCGAAATGGCGATCGTCGTGCTGTGGACACACCGGCATCCCGACAAATGCCCCTACATCCGCGGCATTTACCGCACGATGCGCGTTCCCGCGTATCTCGTGCGGCGGTTCTTTGTGACCGGCTCTCCCCTGCTCGTCAACGAGGCGCTCTGGTCGCTGGGCATGGCGATCCTCACGCAGTGCTATTCCCTGCGCGGGCTGAACGTCGTCGCGGCAAACAACATCGCCTCCACCGTCAGCAACGTGTTCAACGTCGTTTTCTTCGCGATGGGCGACGCGATCGCGATCCTGATCGGGCAGCATCTCGGCGCCGAGCGGTACGAGGAAGCGCGGGACGAGGACAACAAGATCATCGCTTTTTCGATCGCGATCGCCACGGCAGTCGGCATCGTGATCTTTGCGACGTCCGGACTGTTCCCGCAGATCTACAACACCACGAGCGAAGCAAAGCACATCGCCACGCAGTTCCTCATGGCGCAGGCGCTCATCTCGCCGCAGATCGCACTGATGCACACCGCGTACTTTACGCTGCGTTCCGGCGGACGGACGATCGTCACCTTCCTGTTTGACAGCGTGTTCATGTGGGTCGTGAGCGTCCCGCTTGCGTTCGTGCTCAGCCGGTATACGAATCTGTACGTGATCTGGCTTTTCCTGATCGTGCAGGGAGCGGACTTGGTCAAATGCGTCATCGGCGTCGTGCTGGTCAAAAAGGGCGTCTGGATGCAGAATATCGTGAAAACATAAAGGAGCAGAACAGATGGCTTTCCCCAAAAACGATCTTCTTGAAAACTTCGACGTCTTCCCGAAGGTGTTTGCCGCCGGAAAGGAGACCGAGATCCACATCCGCGCGCTCGGCGGCAGACCGCTGTTTTCTCCGGATACGTCGTACAAGCTCGTGATCTGCGCGCTCGAGAGCGGCAGTCCGGAGCTCTGGCCGCAGAACGCCGACTTCCGCGAACGCACCGTGCGTTCGGACGAAAGCGGCAATTTCACCTTTACACACACGTTCGACACCGAGCAGCAATATTTCCTGCGGCTGATCGACGCGCAGGACAAGACGCTCGCCGATTTTCCGGTCTACTGCGTTGCGGAGGATCTGTGCGGACGCTATCCGTTCATCGGCGATCTGCACGTGCACACGACCG
>CADAGA010000087.1 GCA_902787275.1 Oscillospiraceae bacterium
GTACCTGATGCTCGTCAACGGCGCGACGCGCAGGCTCGAGCGCCCAAAGCGAAAGAAGCGCAAGCATGTTGCCATCATCGAGACGAGCGTTCTGCGCGACTATCTCGGCGGCAGCGAAAACGACCGCAAAACCGTCACCGATCAGTTGCGGGAAACCGTCGCCCTGCTGCAAAGCAACCAGCCTGATACGCCGGAAGCCGATCGGTTGCAGGCCGTGCGCAAAGCCGCGGACGCCGTCGGCGTGGAGATCACGATCCGGGGCGAGATCCCCGAACGGTACAAAAGTCTTTTCGAGGTTGCACTGCACGAGTGCCTGACCAACACCGTTAAGCACGCGCAGGGAACCCTGCTCGAGGCCGAGATCGTCGAAGCCGACGGCGTTCTGACGATGACTTTCGCCAACGACGGCATTCCCCCGAAAGGCACGATCCGCGAAACCGGCGGTCTTCGCAATCTGCGCACCCTGGTGCACAAGAAAAACGGTACGATGGAGATCGAAAGCACTCCCGCTTTCCGCTTGACACTGCGATTCCGACAAGAGGAGATGATTTGAATGGATGCCATGTTTACACAAAACAACACCGTTCCCGCAGGCGCCGCGAATCGAAAGGTGCGTGTGATGATTGTGGACGATCAGATGCTATCCCGCCGCTTCTTTGAACTGCTGATCGCCGGTTCGGAGCGCTATGAAACCGTGCTGTCCATCGAATCCGCTTTTGCCGCGGACGTTTATCTCATGAAGACGCAGGTCGATCTCATCCTGATGGACGTCCTGATGGGCGACGGCTCCAATGGGCTCGACGCGGCCAAACAAATCAAGGCAGCTTTTCCCGACGTGAAGATCATCATCGTCACAAGCATGCCCGAATACTCCTGGATGCAGCACGCACGGGAGATCGGCGTGGACAGCTTCTGGTATAAGGAGGCCGAAAAAGCCGATCTGCTCGACGTCATGAATCGGACGATGGCCGGCGAATCCGTCTATCCCGAAAACGCCCCGCCGGCTATGCTCGGCAACGCGCGTCGCGACGATTTCACCGAACGCGAGTTGGACATCCTGCGCGAGATCGCGTCCGGCAAGAGCAACAACGAGATCGCCTCTTCGCTTTTTATTTCGCTGAACACCGTCAAAACATATGTGCGTGCGCTTTTGCAAAAAACCGGTTACAGCAACCGCACCGAGCTTGCCGTCCATGCCCGCGTGGTCGGTATCGCGCTCAACCCGGGAAGTTAAACAATAATGTCCGCAATTCTTCAAGCAGCGGGAGGGCGCGAGCCAGTTCACAGCCGCGGCACGCAGCTTTACACAACCCCGGCGTCACTGATTGGTTTCCTCCAGACAGCAAATAAAAGCCCTCATCACGGAAAGTTGGGGGATAAGGAAAAAGAGAATATTGAAATAGAGCATAGGAAGCTCCATAATTGAGTTTGCGATAAACAAAGATGGAGAGAAACAACCTACGCTCTGTTTAGAAGATACCAAAATCGGATTCCAATGTCAAGGATTTGAAGCATATCAATATGATGTAAGTCCACAGGACGATCAAACTGTGCTCATGATGAGGAGTACCAGCAGCCCAAAGCGGACTTGCCTAAGATGCGGAGAAAAAGTGTACATCTAAAAAAAGCGCAGAAAAGCCTCAAGTTGTGCTCTTCTGCGCCGTAAAAAGTATTCAGTTCGAACCGCTAATGTGTCGCAATTCCTTATATATCAACGATTCAGATACAAGAAGCCGGAACAACTACATTGTATCAAAATAGTCGTTCCGGCGTGGTGCGGATAACAGGGGTCGAACCTGCACGGGGGTGCCCACCGGATCCTAAATCCGGCGCGTCTGCCAATTCCGCCATATCCGCCAATATTCAAAAAAGAACCCGCAGACAAATCTGCGGGTTTGGAGCGGATGACGAGGCTCGAACTCGCTACCTCCACCTTGGCAAGGTGGCGCTCTACCAGATGAGCTACATCCGCGATTGCAATGGGTATTATAGCAGACCTTGCAGCGGTTGTCAAGTCTTTTTTATTGACTTCTTTCGGGCGATCCGATATAATTTGATTGGATCGGATCTGACCGTTCGGAAAGGAGATTATTATGCGGATAATCAAAAAAATCGCTTGTGTCGCTCTTTGCATGTCCCTGCTTTTGGGCTGCGTGACCGTCTTTGCCGCAGACGGAACCGCAAAAGACGTGGACTTCACGATCGTCGACCCCTATGCCGACGTGAACTGGGACACGGTGAAGCAGTACAAGACCGCACTGCACACGCACACCAACGCGAGCGACGGCGATATCACGCTGCGCCAGTCGCTGGAAACACACGCGCTGCAGGGATTCGACCTTGTCGCCACGACCGACCACGGTATCAATAACGGCGGATGGGCAAGCGCGGATCAGTCCGACTACCGGTTCATCCACACCGCACTCAAGACGCTCGGCCGCAGTGAAGGCGAACTCGACTATCTGGGCGAGCGCGGCACGTTCGCCGGCGGCGCCGAATATACGCTGACGACCGCCGAAAACGGCGACGACTATCTGCACGTCACACTGCCGGACGGCACGAATAGAGACGTCATGCGCATCCCCCACGGCATCGAAAACAACGCCGTTTCGATCAACGCGCACGTCAACAGCTGGTTCGTCGAATACCACGACAACACAATCACCGACTACACGGATGCGCTCCGCGGTGTCACAAAAGCAGGCGGGATCTGCGTGATCAACCACCCGGGCGAATATACGAAGGGCAAGGCCGATCTCACAAGCGACGAAGCGTACGACCTGAACAATGCTGTCTACCGCTACTATATCAACCGTTTCTACGGTCTGCTGCAGCGCTATCCCGCGTGCATCGGCATCGACATGAACAGCAAAGGCGATTCGCGTACGCGCTACGACCGAAAGCTCTGGGATATCCTGCTGACGCGCAGCACGCCGGAAAGCCGCAACATCTTTGCGATCTGTTCAAGCGACGCGCACCAAACGGACAAGATCAACACCGGTTATACGCGTCTTCTGATGGAGGAGCAGACCTCCGCAGCAGCACGCAGATCGCTGGAAAGCGGCGCGTTCTTCGCCTGCAGCTACTGCAACGGAAACCGCGAGGAGCTCATCAACATTCAGGAGAATCTGGGAAGATTCTACGGTACCGAAGGAGATCTGTACAAACAGGTTGCCGAAACGGTATCGGCAATGAACGAACGCGTTGACGGCGTTGAAAACGGCACGCTCAAGGCAGACGCAGGTCCCGGAGATCCGCTGCGTCTGGTAGATAAAGAAGGCTATTTCAACGGTACCGAAACATTTATCACGTCGATCGAAGCTGACAACGATGCGGACTCGATCACCGTGCGCACCGAAAACGCGCTGCTCGTGCGGTGGATCGCGGACGGTCAGGTGATCGCCGTAACACGCGCCGACGGCGGAACCAGCACGCTGTGTCTGGACGACTATACCGGACAGATCGGGACGTACGTGCGTGCAGAAGCGTTCGGCGAGGGCGGCACCGTCTACACGCAGCCGTTCGTGGTGCACTACGACGGGCAGCCTGCGCAGCAGCGCTATCCCTATATCGCCTTCCCCGTGATCGACGCGCTGTTCGCTTCGATCCGCACGCTGCTCGCCGCCGCGGCAAGGACTCTGCACAATCTGTTTCGTTAAACAAAAGCATTGACAGACAATAAAACAAGCGCCCGCTTTTGAAGGCAGGCGCTTGATTTTTTTTGCGTTATTTCAGGTTACGGTTGCGCGGTGCGCGTTCGTTGTCCGTGATGGTGCGGTACGCCTTGGCCGTCTCTGCCAGGACGCCGTAATCACATTCGGGCTTGTAGACCTCGTCCATCAGACCGCGATCCAGTTCGACGGCGGCACATCCCGCGTCGAGGAACGCGCGCATGTTCCATACGCTGATCCCGCCGCCCGCAACGAGCGGAACGTGCGAGAGCGGCTGTGCGAGCTGCTCCAGATATTCGGTACCTAAGAAAGACGCCGGAAACAGGCGGATCAGATCGCCGCCCATGCGGTACGCCGTGTCGATCTCGGCAGGCGTGAACGCGCCGGGCATCGAAACCATCTCGAAATCGCGCGTCATGCGGATGATCGTCTGGTCTGCAGCGCAGGACGAGATGAACCGCGCGCCGGATTCCTGCGCCATGCGTACCTGTTCGGGTTTGCGTACGGCGCCCGCGCCGAGACAAAGTTCGTCCCCGAAATGATCTGCCAGCATTTTGATCTGCGCCGCAACGTCGCGGTCGCTCTGGTCGCCGCGCGGATCGTATGAGATCTGTATGCAGTCGATCGAACCGGCAAGCAGCGCCTGTGCCATCGGCACGAGCCGTTCGGCCTTGACGCCGGCGAGCGTCGCAATGATCCTGCCGTCGCAGATCCTGACCATGGTTTTGTTTCTCATAGCATTTCCTCCTTACGGGAGTCTGTCGCGGATCGCACGCTTCTCAATGCGTCCGATCGCTTCCTTCGGCATTTCATCCAGCAGCGTCAGACAATCGAGGATCGTCTGTATCTGTTCGAGCATACGATTTGCAGAGAAACGCGAACAGGCGTCGGCGTCCGTCCAGAGCGCCGCATCCTCGGCGGCAAACGCAAGCTCGGGAATGCCCGCGGAGTGTACCGGCTGTCCCTCGCCGAAAATCGAGCCGGATGCGCGCAGCACGATCGTGCTCGGATCGCCGCGCTGTTAGAGCGCCTGGCGGTATACGGCGTCCATGCCGCTGTTGGAGGAGAAAACGATCTCCGGCAGATCGGTAATTCCGAGATGTTCGACCGCGATCGCCGCAACTGCCTTCAGGTGTCCTCCCCTGCCGTCCCACAGATCGCGGTGCATCGAGAGCCATTTGGAGATCGCACCGGTAGATGCGGACGAGGCCGGCTGCATCATCGGCAGACGATACCTTCCGGATGCAAATACGAACACGTGCGTGCGCCGCAGCGGCTTGTCCTTGAGCGCGTCGATCAGCGCCAGCAGCGCGGCAAAGCCGTTTTCTTCGACCAGGCTGACGCCTTCCGTATGCGTGTGAACGAGCACCGATTCTTCCATCTCCGTTCCGGGCAGCACGCAGTAGATCGTCTTGGTTTCTGCGTGCGGGATCGTCTCCGCTGTCACCGTCAGTTCGGCCGTCGCCTGCGGCGACGCATCCAAAAGCGTTTGCAGCAGCGCGCCGTCCTCCGCATGAATCCAAACGCAGGGAATGCCCAGGTCATGCTGCGCGTACGGCAGCGCCTCGGGAATGGGCGATTCGTCGTCCCAGACGCAGATCACGCCTTTCACGAGCGCCATTTTGGCAAGCATCAGAAATGAAAGATCCGCCGTCTTTGCGCCGATCCCGAACGTTTCCGGCAGCTGCGGCTCGTCCGCAGACGCATAGACGGTCTCGGCTCGCATCGTCCCGCAGAGCGCATCCATATCCAGATGCACGACCGCGATCTTTCCGCGCGCGCCGATAAACCGATAGCCCTTGTCCCGGATCGGGTACAGTTCGCCCTGAACCGGTTCCGACCCGGTCAGTCCGGCATACGGCATGGAAACACAAGGCACGCTGAGCGTCGTCTCCTCCGCTCTGACGGTCAGGCAGGCATTCTGCGCGCCGGTAAACGAAAAATAGTACGGATCGGAAAACACGGAAACGCCCGTGCTTTGCAGGCTGCTTTCGATCTCGTTCAAAAAGCTGCTGTGCGCCGGGTTGCCGGTGCATCGTTTTCCGTTCTGTACGGCATCGTGCACCTGCTTATCCAGCTCCTCGGCGGACGTATAGTTGCCGATCACGTATTTGCGCTTGTTCAATGTGCCGCTCTTTTCAAACTGCAGCAGCGAATTGGTCAGTCCCAGGTATTCCGACAGCGCACGCAGCACGTTTTCGCCGTCCTGCACGCCCTCTCGATAGAGCTTGCCGAGGCTTTCCGTGTTGCGCTCAAGAAGAGAAATGTCGATCTCCTTGGACGGCCGGATAACGAAGATCTTTCCCTCGTCCTCCAGCTGCTCCAGATAGTCAAGCGTGTCGTTGTAGCGGTCGTTTGCAGATAAAGCCGCTTCGAGCATCTGCGGCGCATTTTTATAAAGCTGCTTGGCCGTCTCGCGCTCGGCAAACGGCATCGTGCGCTTGCGGAACCCTTTGTGCCGCGTCAGCAGCACGACGACGCGGTCGCATTCCTCCATCGCGTGCAGGAACGGGATCGGGTCGGCGACGCCGCCGTCGATACAGCGGTGACCGTCCAGCTCGACCGGCGGCGAGATCAGCGGCAGACTCGCGGAAGCCGCACCTGCCTTGAAAATATCCGAGCATTCGCCCTTGCGGAAATAGATGGGGCTTCCGTCCTCGACGTCCGTCGCAACGACGGTGAACGCCTGCGCCGGATCGTCGAACGTCTCACGGTCGAACGGCAGATACTCCTGCAGCCCGTAAAACATGAAGTCAAAGCCGAAAGCGCTTTCCTTCCGGTTCGGGATGTTCCGCAGGTTCAGATACCGCTCGTCCCGGATGTAATGCAGCAGGATGTCCGCCGAACGCCCGATCTGGCGCGAGATATAGTTATACGCATTGAGCGCGCCGGCCGAAACACCGATCACGTAGGGGAAATAAATGTTGCAGCGCATGAACACATCCAGCACACCTGCGGTGTGGATGCCGCGCAGAGCACCGCCCTCAACGACCAGCGCACTCCGATATTTCTTCACGGATTATTCGGCCAGGAACGCGAAGATCGCCTGCAGGTAAGGCTCCATAGCTTCGTTGACACTCAGATAGATCTCGTGCTTGGACGCGGGGATCTTGATGAGCTTCGCGCCGGGGATCTTGGAAACGAACTCCGCCTGCGGCTCCATCTCCACCACGTCGTCGATCGCGGGCTGGAACAGAAGGACCTTCGTCTTGACACCCGCGCAGTTCTGCGGATCGAGCATCTTCGGGATGATCTTCAGCGATTCGTTGACCCAGTTATAGGACGCGCCGTCGGTCTGATACTCGGGCGTCTTTTTGCGCTTGTCGTAGTAATACTGGAAGCGCGCTTCGCTCGTATCGTTGCTGTTCTCATACGTTCTGTCGGGATCGAAGCCCTTCTCGGTGAACACGAGCTGCTTGCGCTTGCCGATGGCAAGGAACGTGACGGCCATCGCGCGCGTGACCCAGTGCGGGAAGCCGGCAGTCTTGGGCGAGATCATCGGAGAGGACAGGATCGCCTTCTCGAACACGTCGGGATACTGCTGGATATACAGCGCAGCCACGGCGCCGCCCATCGAATGGGAGAACAGGAACAGCGGCAGATCGCCGGAATGCGCGCGCACGACGTTCTCAACGTAGGCGTTGAAGTCGCCCACGTAGTCCGAAAAATGCTCCACGTGCGCCACGCGCGGATCGTCCACCTCGCGGCTGGAGAAGCCGTGACCGCGGTGATCGATCGCAAAAACGTTGTAGCCGGCCTGCAGGAAGTAATAGTCCATCTCGCGGAATTTCTCTGCGGATTCCGTAAAGCCGTGGGAGATCACGATGCTGCCCTTTGCCTCGGGGCAAAGGTAGTATTCGTAGTGCAGCTTCCGGCCGCCCTCAAAGGTCATATAACCCTCTTTGCGCACCGACGCCAGCTCCGGCTCCACCACGGTCTGCTCCATCATAGTATTGTCAGTATTGTAAAAAATCGGACAGCCGTAGCTCTCCGTGCCGTACGAAGCGATAAACGCGCGCGTCTGCGCGCTTTGCAGAAACGCGGCGAACTCGGCCGCGCCGTCCGTATTGATGCGGTCGGAAACCTCCGCCGAGACCGGAACGATGCAAAACGTCGTGCGAAGATCGTCCGCGCCGTCGAACAGAAGCTCCAGCTTCAGCGCATCCCGATTCTGCAGAAAAGTCTCCTTCTCACACAAAACGTATGCGCCGTTTTCATCCGCCGCACGCAGCGTGCCGACCATTTCCATCCGCGCCGCTTTGTACCATTTTCTGCCGTTGCCGATCACGACGCCCGCCTGCGTCCAGAGCGCGTTCTCCGCCTTGCAGACGTCGCTGTCGTCATAACGCGAAACGAACGTCGAGGCCGTTTCGGCGATCCGCGCCATAGCCTCGGCCGCCGTCTGCGCCCCCTTTACGCCGGCAGGATCGGACGCGGGACCCGCCAGCACGAGGGACGTGCCGATCCACGGGTCGCAGAACGCGCCGTAGCCGGACTGAACGAACTGCTTCGTCGGCGTGTCCGGCTGCACCAGCAGCAGATCGGCATTGCCGCTCTGCGCCACGGAGACCGCAACGCTGTTCGGATTCACCGCGAAGTCCAGGCGGTAGTCGGACTGTGCCTCGAACCGCGCGCGAAGCTGCTCTGCCAGAGGCGAATCCGCTAGCATCTGCGTCACGCACACGCGCACCGTCCGGTTCTCCGGAAGCTGCCGCGACTGCGGGATCGTGGGCGGTGCGGAAACAGCTGCTTCCGTCGGCACGGAGGAACGCGCACACGAGCACAAAAGCAGAAGCGCGCACAGCAAAACAAGCGCTCTTTTCATACCATTCCACCAAAATAATACGGTTTACTTTAAGATATATGTATATTATACCTATCTGTCGACACAATGTCAAGCCGATATATCCCGCAAAGCCATCCGCACAGCGCCGGAACGGCGGTTTTTGCCTTGACAAAAAAACGGCGGGATGATAAGATGAAAATAGATTATTTTTGCTTGCGGCTTGCGTCACCGGCCGCAGCAGACAGGACCGGATCATGAAGAAAAAGCTGTATCTCGTACAGATCGCGATCTCGCTTTCCTCGCCGTGTTTTTTGCCGTACGCGATGGGGTGTATTGCCGCGTTCCTGCGGCAGGACAAAGAGATCACCGACGCGTATGAGATCGCGGACATCGTCGCCATGCGCGAACCGCTCGAAAAGGTGCTCTCGCGGATCGTCGATCCGGACGTCGTGGCGGTCTCCAACGTGCTCTGGAACACGGAATACAACAAGCTGCTCGTCCGAGCGCTCAAAGAGCGCTATCCGCACGTGCTGATCCTGTACGGAGGCCACGGCATTTCGCACAAGGGGGATTTCCTCGCGGCGAACCCGCTGGTGGATTACGTCACCTATTTCGAGGGAGAACGGACGACGGCGCAGCTGCTCAAGGCGCTCGCGCGCGGCGGGGACGTCGGCAACATCCCGAACCTCACTTACCGCAAAGAAGGCAGAACTGTCCGCACGCCGCAGGGCAAGGCGCAGGATCTGTCCGATCTGCCGTCGCCCTACCTGAGCGGCGAGTTCGACAGTCTGATGCGGGAATTCCCCGATACGGAGTTCCACGCGATCATCGAAACGAACCGCGGCTGTCCCTACAGCTGCGCTTTCTGCGAATGGTGCTTTACCAAAAACGTGCGTCCCTTCCCCATCGAACGTGTCAAAAAAGACATCGAGTGGGTCAGCCTGCACAAGATCGAGTACGCCTACTGCGCGGATTCCAATTTCGGTCTGCTCGAACGGGACGTGGAGATCGCGCAGTACGTCGTGCAGATGCGCCGAAAGAACGGCTATCCGCACATCTTCAAGCCGAACTACGCGAAGATCGACGATGAGCGCGTCTTTCGCGCGGGATACATCCTCAACAAAAGCGGCATCGACAAGGGCGTCACGCTCTCGTACCAGTCCTCCGACCCGACCACGCTCGACAACATCGGAAGGCAGAACAAAACGCTGGCGGAATTCAAAGCGCTGAACGACCGCTTCACCGCCGCCGGCATCCCCACCTACACCGAATTCATCCTCGGCCTGCCGGGCGAAACGTACGAGTCTTTTTGCAGAGGTCTGTGCGATCTGCTGGAGTACGGTCAGAACAACTCCATGATGGTCTACGAGTGCCAGGTCTATCCGAACGCGCTCGTCGCCGATCCCGACTATCAGAAAAAGCACGGCATCGTGACCGCGCGCGTCCCGCTGTTCAGCATGCATTACAATCCCGACAACAGCGGCGTACAGGAATACTTCGACATCATCGTCGCGACGGACACCATGCCGCTCGCGGACTGGGTGCAGACGTTTATGTTTTCGGTGATCCTGCAGGCGTTCCACCACATGGGTCTGCTGCGCTTCTTCGCGATCTACCTGAACCGGGAGAAGGGCGTCTCCTATTACGATTTCTACCATGCGCTGCTGCGGTTCATCTATGACGAGAGCACGGGCTTCATGCACGATCTGTTCGCGGATCTCAGCGCGCGCAAACGCGATACGAAAAAAGCCGACTGGACGTTTACACAGGAGCGCTACGGCGCTACGGGCTGGTATTTTGAGGAGGGCGCGTTCCTCGAGCTCGCCCGCAACAGCGGGGCGTTCTGGCAGGAGATCCTGCCGTTTCTGCGAAAATTCGACATTGAAGAGTCTCTGTTTTCCCAGCTTCTGAACTTCCAGCGCAGAATGATCCGCCTGCCCGGAGAGAACGAGGCGGATATCGTTTCAGACTGGAACTTCTACCCCTATTTCGAGGACAACAGCGGACAGACAAGACTGCGCCGCGTGCGTGCGCATCTGCACGCAAAATCAGACCTGACCGTGCGTTCCTGGGCGCAGTACGCACGGGACGTGATCTGGTTCGGCAAGCGGTTCAGCATGACGCTGTATATGAATCAAAAGGAAACGCCGGAATACACAGAAGCTGACGATTGAAGGTTTGCACGCCATGGAGTTTACATCTCTTTCCGTTGTGATCACCGCATCCGACGAAACGAACGATCTAAAAGAAACCGTCGAAACGCTGCTTGCCGTCGGGGACGACGTCGGCGAGATCATCGTCGTGCTGCCCGACTGGGCGAGCGAGGGCTGCGTATCGACGACCAACGCGCTCTGCGCCGCACACCCCGAAAAGGTGCGCGCGCTGGTGCAGACGCGAAAAGGCATCGGCGGTGCGATCCTGGACGGCTTTGACAGCGCCTGCGGCTCTCATCTTCTGTACGCCGTCGCGGCACAGGTCTTTCTGAAAGTGCTGTACCAGTCGTCGATCCGCGACCACACGAACCCCATGCAGATCATGCCCGCCGCATTTTACCGCTCGATCGCATGGCATGAACGGACGTATCCGCTTCTGGAGGAGCTGGTGCTCGTTCCGCTGCGGCTGCGCGTACCGTTCCGGGAGGTGCCCTGCACCTGTTTCGGCAGACGGGAGGGCGAGTCCAAAAACTCGTTTTTGCAGACGGCGCTTTACCTGAAAACCGCGCTGCGCACGCGGTTTGTGCCGAAAAAAAAGCTGTTTAAAGAGAATCCGGCCAAATAAGACAACGGCCGCCGGAGCGGTTGCTCCGGCGGCTGCGCGTTTATCCGGCGGCTACGGTAGACCCGTCCGCCTGAATGCCCAGGCTGACCGACAGCGCCCTGTCGACGCGCGCCATATCTGCCGCGTCCAGGGCGCCCATTTTTTCTTTCAGCCGCTGCTTGTCCAGTGTACGTACCTGTTCGAGCAGAATGATCGAGTCCCGCACCAGACCGCTCTGTGTCACGCCGACACGGATATGCGTCGGCAGATTCGCCTTGAAGCGGCGGCTCGTGATCGCCGCGGCGATCACCGTGGGGCTGAATTTGTTTCCGACGTCGTTTTGTACGATCAGCACCGGACGGACGCCGCCCTGCTCCGACCCGACGACCGGGCTGAGATCCGCGTAGAAAATATCTCCGCGTCTGACTGTCATAATAAATCACGCTCCGCTGTTTTTGTCGCAGTCATAGCTTTGCCGGTTTTGCGGCAAAATAAACGCGGCGACGAAAAAAACGGAGCGTTCGGTTTTATTCTGTTTCGGTTCCGGCCGGCGTGACCGTAAACACGGCTTCCGCGTCCGCTTTCGGAAAACGGATCTGCAAAGAACCGTCCTGCACGCTGAGCGCCTCGAAGCCGTAACGATCCATGCCGTCGTACAGCCAGCCCTCCTGCGTGCGCTGCGGCTCGACCATACCGTCGGTCAGCGCGCGGTACGCACGATCGAGCAGCACAAACGCCGACTGCTGCGGCAGATCGGTCTGCACACCGTCCAGCTGCGCAAGACTCTCGACCGCGTTGCAGACCACCGTCACACCGGAAAGCTCCTGCGGCGTTTGCAGCGTAAACGACGACTGACCGTTTCCGTACGTCCAGTCCGCGGTGATCGCCGTATCGCCAACCTGCAGCTTGAGCGCCGTCGTCATCGAGAACGGCCATTCCGGCTCGCGGTCACGGTGCAGAATCTCTCCCCTGCCGCACGCGCAGCAAAGCAGGCAGACCGAGAGCAGAAAAAGTACAAAGCGTTTCACAAAGATCCCTCGTTATTCAAACTCGGAAAGTATGTACGGCAGTTCCGCGATGCAGTCCGTCGGCAGCATCCCGCG
>CADAGA010000088.1 GCA_902787275.1 Oscillospiraceae bacterium
AATTCCGGCGTGCAGGTCGCGCTGGTGTCGTCCGGCGCCATCGGCGTCGGCGCGTCGAAGCTGGGTCTTACAAAGCGCCCGACCGACACGCCCGGCCGTCAGGCAGCGGCGACGGTGGGACAGTGCGAGCTGATGTTCATGTATGACAAGGTGTTCAGCGAATTCGGCCACACGGTCGGTCAGCTGCTGATCACCCGCAGCGACGTTGAAAACGCGGAGCGGCGCGAGAATCTCATCAACTGCTTTGAGAAGCTGTTTGAGTACGGCGCGATCCCGATCATCAACGAAAACGACAGCGTGGCTGTGGAGGAGATCGTCTACGGCGACAACGACAATTTGTCCGCGCAGGTCGCGCGGTTGGTCGGCGCGGACACGCTGGTGATCCTGTCGGATATTGACGGGTTCTACACGGCCAATCCCGCCGAGGACGAGAACGCGGTGCTGATCCCGTTGGTGGAAAAGATCGACGATACACTGCTGCACATGGCAGGCCCGAGCGTATCGCATCTGGGCACCGGCGGCATGGCGACGAAGCTCGGCGCGGCGAAGCTCGCAACGGAGGCGGGCATCGACACGGTCATCATGAACGGGTCGAATCCCGAGGATATCTACCGTCTGCTGGACGGCCGGCAGGTCGGAACACACTTCAAAAGGCAGGGGGAATAATCATGCTTGAACAGCTCGGAAAACAGGCGAAGGAAGCGGCAGCTGTGCTCGCGTGCGCACCGCGCGCAGTGAAGGATAAAGCGCTGAACGCGATCGCGGACGCACTGCTGTGCAAGACTGCCGGCATCCTCGAGGCGAATGCACAGGATCTGCAAAACGGCAGGGACGCCGGCATGAACCAGGGACTTCTGGACAGACTGCGTTTGACCGAGGATCGCATCGCCGGCATGGCGCAGGGCGTGCGCGAGGTCGCGGCGGCGGCCGATCCCGTCGGCAGAGTGCTGTGGGGCGAGACGCGCCCCAACGGTCTGCAGATCCGTAAGATCAGCGTGCCGCTGGGCGTGATCGCGGTGATCTTTGAAGCGCGTCCGAACGTGACGAGCGATGCGGCGGCGCTGTGCCTGAAGGCGGGCAACGCCGTGATCCTGCGCGGCGGCAAAGAGGCGATCCACTCGAACACGGCGATCGCCGCGTGCATGCGCGAAGCGGTCGAGGAAGCGGGTCTGCCGCGCGACTGCATCCAGCTCGTCGAGGACACCTCCCGCGACAGCGCGAACGCGCTGATGAAAATGAACGACTACGTGGACGTGCTGATCCCGCGCGGCGGCGCAGGGCTCATCCGCGCCGTGGTGCAGAACGCCACCGTGCCGGTCATCGAGACGGGCACGGGCAACTGCCACATTTATATCGACAAGGACGCCGACCTCGACATGGCGGTGAAGATCGTCTATAATGCGAAGGTCTCGCGCCCGTCGGTCTGCAACGCGTGCGAAAGTCTGCTCATTCACCGCGAGATCGCCGAACGGGCGATCGTGCCCGTGTGCGCGAAACTGCGCGAAGCAAACGTGGAGATCCGCGGCGACGAAACGGTCTGCACGCTCGTGCCGGACGCGATCCCCGCGACGGACGAGGATTATGCGAAGGAATTCCTCGATATGATCATATCCGTCAAGGTCGTCGATTCGCTCGACGAAGCCGTGCGCCATATCGCGCGCAACGGCACCGGCCATTCGGAGTGCATCGTGACGGAAAACTACGACGCCGCGCAGCAGTTCCTTTCCCGCGTGGACGCGGCGGCGGTCTACGTCAACGCATCCACCCGATTTACGGACGGCGGCGAGTTCGGTTTCGGCGCGGAGATCGGCATCTCGACGCAGAAGCTGCACGCGCGCGGCCCGCTGGGACTGCAGAACCTGACGGCGGAAAAATACATCATTCTCGGAAACGGACAGATCCGGTAAAGGAGAAACACCATGGCGAAGAAACGTAAAACGCACAAGGGACGACGCACGGGCGCGTTCCTTCTGGGGCTCGTCCTGCTGCTGTTTGCGGCGTTCGGCATATTTGAAGCGGCGCATATCGCCGTGGATAAGATCTCTGCCGTGCGCGAGGGCAGCGTGCGCTTTTCGGAGTACGAGGAGTTTTTGAAGCCCTTTGTTGTTGTCGATCCAGCACCGTTCGACGACGTCAGCGGCGCCGAGCCGACCGACCTGCTGGATGCGGCGGTCAGCGCGCTGATCTATGACAGCGGCAAGATGAACACCTACGAGGTGTTTGAGGGAGAGGTCACGGGACTTCTGGTGCCGCAGGCGGACGTGCAGGCATACTTCGTGCGGCTGTTCGGCACCGAGGTGCAGATGCAGCACCAGAGTGTGACGGATTCGTTCTACAACGTGATCTACAACTCCGAGCGGCAGGCGTACATTATCCCCATCACGAGCGTCGACCCGCTCTATACGCCGAAAGTCTACGATATGGAAAAGACCGGCTCCTCCGTCACCCTGACGGTAGGCTACATCATCGGTTCCGAATGGGCGCAGATCGAGCGCGGCAATTACACCGCGCCCGAGCCCGCAAAATATATGAAGATCACGCTGCGCGAGGACACCGACGGATATCACATCGGATCGCTGCGCAGCTCCGAGGCTGTGGATACGGCGGAACCCGCGCGCACGACCGCGCCGTCACCGGCCGAGCCCGTGACCGAACCGGCTCCCGCGACGGTGCCGCAGACCGAGCCGCAATCTGTCACGGAACCGGCGTCCGGGGAGACGACCGACGAAGCCGTAGAGACGACGGCCTGACGTTTTTCGCCGCAGACGCTTTTCGAGCTCCAGCACCGTGAACGGCAGAGCGGAGAAGAACAGCGTCCAAAGCGCGCCGCCCAGACCGAGCGGCGACACCTGAAACAATCCGGATAGTGTGGGTATTGTGAGTACGGAGCCCTGCAGAAGGGCGCACGTCAGCACTGCCCACACCATTTTTTTATTCCGCAGCAACCCGGCTTTCCAGACGCTTTTGGGCGAACGCATGGATACGGCGTAACCGATCTCGCCCATGCTCAGCGTCGTGAACGCCATCGTGCGGCCGACGTCTGCGCCGCCGAGATGATTGCCCTGGATGAACGCCAGCAGCGTGATCGCGCCGATCAGCATGCCTTCCGCTGCGATATCGAACCCCAGTCCGCCGGCGAAAAAACTGTCCGAAGCGGGAACGGGCGGGCGGCGCATGACGTCCTCCTCCGGCGGCTCCGTGCCGAGCGCGAGCGCGGGCAGGGAATCGGTGACGAGATTGACCCACAAAAGCTGGATCGGCAGCAGCGGCGCGGGCAGCCGCAATACGGACGACGCGAACACGACGAGGATCTCGCCCACGTTGCTCGACAGGAGAAAATGCACGGCCTTGCGGATGTTGTCATAGATGCCGCGTCCTTCGGCGACGGCGCGCACGATGGTGGCGAAGTTGTCATCTGTCAGGATCATGTCCGCCGCGCCTTTGGCGACGTCCGTGCCGCTCTGCCCCATGGCGCAGCCGATGTCCGCGCTCTTGAGCGCGGGCGCGTCGTTGACGCCGTCGCCGGTCATGGCGACGACCTCGCCCTGCGCGCGCAGCGCACGCACGATCCGCACCTTATGTTCCGGCGTGACGCGTGCGAATACGCGGCAGCGCCGCACCTGTTCGGCGAGTGCCGCGTCGTTCATTTCCTCAAGCTCTGCGCCGGACAGCACGGGGTCGTCCGCGCCGCAGATCCCGACGCGTACCGCCACGGCTTTGGCGGTCAGCGCATGGTCGCCCGTGATCATCACGGGCGTGATCCCCGCCTGTTTGCACTCTGCGACGGCAGAGACCGTTTCCGCTCGAGGCGGATCGGTCAGACCGATGAAGCCGAGAAACGTCAGATCCTGTTCTTCGATCCTGTCTGTCGGCGTCCGGCGGTATGCCACCGCCAGCACGCGCAGCGCCTGTTCGGCGAGTGCGCGGTTTTGCTCGCGCAGACCGTCTCGCGCTTCCTGCGTCATCGGCACGTCGCCGTCCGTCGTGCGCATCCGGCTGCACAGCGCCGGCAGCAGATCGGGCGCGCCCTTGGTGATCTGCAAATAGCCGCCCTCCGCCCTGTGCAGCGTGGACATGCGCTTGCGCGTGCTGTCAAACGGCAGTTCCGCGACGCGCGGAAAGGATCTGTGCAGCGCGTCGAGGTCGGCGATTTCCTGCGCCGCCAGTACGATCGCGCTTTCGGTCGGATCACCCGTGACGGTCCGGCAACTGTGCCGGATCGCGACAGACGCGTTGCTGCACAGCGCTGCGTACCGCAGAATATCGTCGTTCCGGTCGTCTGCGCAGACGACTTTCGTCACCGCCATGCGGTTCTGTGTGAGCGTGCCCGTTTTGTCCGAGCAGATCACCGTCGCCGCACCGAGCGTCTCGACCGCCGGCAGCCGCGTCAGGATCGCACCGCGTTTTGCCATGCGCTGTACGCCGAGTGAGAGCACGACCGTCACGATTGCGGGCAGACCTTCGGGGATCGCCGCGACGGCCAGCGAGACGGAAAGCATAAAACTGTCCGACAGCGGTACTTTATGCAGAACGCCCAGCAGGAAGATCAGCGCGCAGATCGCCAGCGCGCCGATCCCCAGCACGCGGCCGACGCTTTCGAGCTTCTGCTGCAGCGGCGTTTTCGGCGCGTCCTGTTCGTCGAGCATGCCGGCGATGCGTCCGATCTGCGTGCGCATGCCCGTTTCGCAGACGACGGCTGTCCCGTGTCCGGTCAGCACGACCGTAGTCGAAAACAGCATGTTGTTCTGATCGGCCGGCGCACAGTCCGCAGCGCACACCGCGTCCGCGTCTTTTTCACAGGGCATGGATTCTCCGGTCAGTGCGCTTTCCTGCGTCGTCAGACCGACCGCCGTCAAAAGGCGAGCGTCCGCCGCAACGCGGTCGCCAGCCGACAGCAGCAGAATATCGCCCGGCACGACGCTGCCGGCGTCGATCTGTGTTTCCCGTCCGTCCCGCAGCACGGCCGCGTGCGGTGCGGAGAGCTTTTTCAGCGCGTCGAGCGCCTTCTGTGCGCGCGTTTCCTGCACCGTGCCGATCACGGCGTTGAGCACGACGATGGCGAGAATGACGGCACAGTCCGTCCATCCGCTTTCGTGATTGATGCGCGCCGTGATGAACGATACCGCCGCGGCCGCAAGCAGAATGAGGATCATAAAATCGGCGAACTGCGATACGAAACGCTGCACGACGGTCTTCGGCTTTTTGCCCTGCAGGACGTTCTCACCGTCCCGCAGCCGCACGAGCGCCTCGTCCGCGGACAGCCCCGTCTGTGCCTGCGTGCGCAGAGTCGTCAGTACCTGTTCTTTCGGTAAACTGTGCCAGAGCATAGAATCTCCATCCCTTTCCTCTTTACGGAAATATATATTCCGCAGCGGGGACGGCTATGCGCGCACGCCTTGACCAAGACGCCGCATTCTGCGCGAATGATTAAAAAGACAAAAAGAAACCCCTTCTGCCGGCGTGACAGAAGGGGCTGTGTTTTTAGGCGGGATCATTCGGCTTCGGCGGCTTGCCAGCCTTTGCACACGTCGATCCAGGCGAGGGCGGACGAGTATTTTTCCAGTTCGTCGCACGTCAGCTCGATCGCGCTGTTGCTGCTGCCGCATGCGGGGTAGACCGTGTCGAACCGTTTCAGGGAAACGTCCAGATAGACGCGCACACCGTCTTTGACGGCGAAGGGACACACGCCGCCGACTGTATGCCCGATCCGTTCGACCGCCTCGTCCGGCGTGAGCATTTTCGCCTTTGCGCCGAACTGCGCTTTGTATTTCGGATTGTCGATTTTCGTGTCGCCGGCGGTCACGATCAGCACGGGCGCGCCGTTCACCATGAACGAAAGCGTTTTGGCGATCCGGCACGGCGCGCAGTCCAACGCCTTCGCCGCCAGCTCGACCGTCGCGCTCGACACGTCGAATTCGAGGATTCTGTCCTGCATCCCGCAGGACGCAAAATAATCTTTTACAGCTTCGATGGACATGGTGTGTCTCCCTCAGTTAAAACATCTTTCCGATAGGCAACCTGTTTAAATATATGGCGCAGTTTTAATACCTGCTTTTTGCAAAATGCAGCATTTCTCCGTCATACGTTGTTGGATGTATTGGCAGGGCGATAGAGTATACTCTATTGACCAATTGCTTCTAATGCAGTTATCAGTTTTTCCTTTTCGCCGCTGCCGACCGTACTGAAGCGCAATATGGGAATACTGTATTTTTGCAGGATGGCGTTTTTGACGCTGTCACGTTCCTTCTGTTTTTCATTGTTATGATAAGAAAATCCGTCTACTTCTATTACAAGAACAGGTTGGTGTGTAAGTCGTGAAAAAACGAGAAAATCCACATGTGTTAAATGATTCGTTGCAAACATAAGTTCGCGGGTGTTTAACTTTGAAAGGTCTGACAGAATCATCCGAAGCGGCACATGAGAAACAACATCATACTTTTTAAACTCGCTTTTGCATAATACGTCGCGAATGACCTGATACATTAGGTTTTCGCTATCAAAAACAGATGTTTTGCCATACTTTCGTAGTATATCCGCGCGGATTAAAGCGTTATTTTTATATAGATAATCGAACACCGAACGGATCTTGCTGTTTACAACCTCATGATTGTGATACCGTATGTATCCGATCAATTCGTGAATCGGCGATTCCTCATCATTGTCATTCCCGTCGGTAACTAAAATGAATTGATCGACCGCGCGTGAGACCGCAACGTTCAGCCGATTTGGATCAGAGGCAAAATCTCCGATTTGATTATCAACGGTAGAAAGAATGATCACGCTCCTCTCTTGCCCCTGAAACTTGTCGGCAGTATCGGCTTTAACGTTTGTATTTTCAAATACCTTTTGCAATTCTTCAGCTTGGTCGCGATAGGGAGTAACGATACCGACAGAGTTGTTTTCGCGGTTTAGGTTTTGCTGCGGAAACACCTCGTCGGTAATAACCTCAATTTGCCGGCGATTCAGGTGACCGCGTGCGTGGTTGCCGGGGGCGGTTCGATACACCAGCAAGGGCTGCCTTTCGCTATGAGGTTGGGACAGTATAATCAATTCATTATTATAAAAGCGCTGGTTGCAAAAACCTATGATCTCGGGGTGGCATCTGTAATGTTCTCTAAGAAGAACATGCGGTGCATCGGGGAACAGTGCGACAACCGAAGACAAAAGACTGTGTTCAGAAAAGCGATATGCCTCTGACAGATCGAATTGCTCAAACAAAGAGTCCGTTGCCGCTTTTTGCTTGGAATCAACAACATTGGGCAATTGCTTTAAGTCTCCGACGATAACCGCCTTCTTGGCACAGGATAACGCTAATGCACCCGTGACCAAATCTACCTGTGAAGCTTCATCGACGATTACGTAATCATAAATGAATTGATTTGATAAACTTGCTCTTAGCGAATATGTTGTACTTAAAACGACAGGATAATCCTTTATAAATGAATCGCTTTTTTTTCTTAGATCATCCAACGTATAACAAGCTCGTGCCCCAATGGAGCCGTATTTTTCGGCCAAGTTTGCCTTGAA
>CADAGA010000089.1 GCA_902787275.1 Oscillospiraceae bacterium
CTTGCCGCCTTCGCCGCCCTTGGCCCAGACTTCGGACAGAGCGACATTGACGCCGAGCTCTTTGCACTTGGCTTCGACCAGATCCAGCTCCGCCTTCGTGTCAGTCGGGAAAGCATTGATCGCCACGACGCAGGGAAGTCCGAACACATCCTTGATGTTGGAAACGTGCTGCAGCAGGTTCGGAAGGCCCTTCTCCAGTGCGTCGAGGTTTTCGTTATTCAGGTCTGCCTTCGGCACGCCGCCGTGATACTTCAGGGCACGGACGGTCGCAACGATGACGACTGCGCTCGGATGCAGGTTCGCCAGACGGCACTTGATGTCGAGGAACTTCTCCGCGCCGAGGTCAGCGCCGAAGCCGGCCTCCGTCACGGTGTAATCGCCGAGCTTAAGCGCCATCTTGGTGGCGATGACGGAGTTGCAGCCGTGCGCGATGTTGGCGAACGGGCCGCCGTGGACGAACGCGGGCGTGCCCTCGAGCGTCTGGACGAGGTTGGGCTTGAGCGCGTCCTTAAGCAGCGCGGTCATAGCGCCGGCGGCGTTGAGCTCGCCTGCCGTCACGGGTTTTTCGTCATAGGTATAGCCGACGATGATGCGCGACAGACGCGCCTTCAGGTCGGACAGGGAGTTCGCCAGGCACAGCACCGCCATGATCTCGGACGCGACGGTGATGTCGTAGCCGTCCTCGCGCGGCGTGCCGTTGACGCGGCCGCCCAGACCGTCCACGACGAAGCGCAGCTGGCGGTCGTTCATGTCGACGCAGCGTCTCCACGTGATGCGGCGCGGGTCGATGCCGAGCTTGTTGCCCTGGTAGATATGGTTATCGAGCATCGCCGCGAGCAGGTTGTTCGCCGCGCCGATGGCGTGGAAGTCGCCGGTAAAGTGCAGGTTGATGTCCTCCATCGGGACGACCTGTGCGTAGCCGCCGCCGGCAGCGCCGCCCTTGACGCCGAACACGGGGCCGAGAGAGGGCTCGCGCAGCGCGATCATCACATTCTTGCCGATCTTGCGCAGTCCGTCCGCAAGACCGATGGTCGTCGTCGTCTTGCCTTCGCCCGCGGGCGTCGGCGTGATGGCGGTCACGAGGATCAGCTTGCCGTCCTTCTTCTCCGTCTCGTTCAGGAAAGAAAGGTCGACCTTCGCCTTGTACTTGCCGTACTGCTCGAGGTACTTGTCCTCGATGCCGGCGCGTTCTGCGATCGCGGTGATCGGTTCCATCTGATTTGCCTGGGCGATCTCGATGTCTGTTTTCATGCTGTTTCCCTCCACAATAAAAATCAAACAAAAAGGGCAGTTCCCCACAAGGAACTGCCCAGGCGGTCGGCATACTTCGTTATTTGCTCCACAGTGTTCTCACTATCTCCGCCAGTCACAAATAACTGTATCTGTATCGTAACACAAGCGCGGAAAGAAGTCAATCCCCTTTTGACAAAGAATTGCGATTTTTCGCACATATTGTGCACTTGAACAAAACGCGTCCCATATATGCCGTGTATTTTGTGTGAAGTTGTCCGGTCGTCATTCCGGATCGATCTCACGCCCGCAGACCGTGCAGCGTCCGCCGGGGTCGAGCCGTCCGCCGCACGTGCAGACCCTGCCGATCTGACGCGCGGGCACGCCCGCCACGAGCGCGTGATCCGCCACGTCGCGCGTCACGACCGCGCCGGCGGCGACCATGGCGTGCCGCCCGATCGTCACGCCGCAGACGACCGTCGCGTTGGCGCCGATCGACGCGCCTTCGCACACGCGCGTGGGCACGTACCGATCCGGTCTGCATCCGGCGCGCGGGTACGGGTCGTTGGTGAACGTGACCGAAGGACCGCAGAACACGCCGTCCTCGAGCGTCACGCCCTCGAACACGCTGACGTTGTTCTGCAGCTTCACGCCGTCGCCGATCACGGCGCCGGGGCCGACGTTGACGTTCTGCCCCAGCACGCAGTCCCGGCCGATCACGGCGCCTGCCTGCACGTGGCAGAAATGCCAGATCTTCGTCCCCTCGCCGACCGTCGCACCGTCGTCGACGTAGCTGCTTTCATGAATGAACGGCTGCATATCTTACTCCTTGAAATCCAAAGTGGAGCCGCCTGCAAGCGGCAGAGAAACCGGTTTTCCGTCCGCGGCGGAACGGTAGATCGCCAGCACCGTTTCCAGCGCGCGCCGACCTGCGGCGGAGCTGACGTACGGCTTGCGGTCGTCGCGAATCGCCTCGAGCATGTCGGCATACAGCGACTTGTGGCCGAACCCGTAGACGTTCGGCGGGTCCTCGCCGCAGCCCACGACCGCCCTGGACTCGGCGTCGTCGCCGTCGGCGAAGTGCCATTCCTCCACGACGTTGACGCACTTGCCGCCGAGCTTGGCTCTGCCCTTTTCGCCGAACAGCGTCAGCGTCTCCTCCCAGTCGCCGCCGAAGGTGTTGACTGATCCCTCGATCATGCCGACGCTGCCGTTCTGAAAACGCAGCAGCGCAAAGCCCATGTCCTCCGCCTCGATCGAGGGGTGCATCGCGTTCGCCGTGACGCCCGTCACCTCGACGGCGTCGTTGCCCAGCATCCAGCGCAGCAGGTCGATCGCGTGGATGCACTGGTTCATCAGCGTGCCGCCGTCCTGCGCCCACGTGCCGCGCCAGTCGGCGCTTTGATAGTAGTCGTCGCCGCGCTGCCAGCGGATCGCCGTCGTCCCGTACAGGAGCTTGCCGAACCGTCCCGTCCGCACCGCGGAGCGCATCTGCTGCACGGCGGCATTGAAGCGGTTCTGGTGGTTGGCGCTGACCTTGACGCCCATGCGCTTCTCGGCTTCCATGATCCGATCCGCGTCCGCAAGAGACAGCGCGATCGGTTTTTCGATGATGACGTGGCAGCCCGCCTCGATGCAGTCGACGGCAATATCGGCGTGCGTGCCGGAATACGTCGCGACAGCGACCAGCTCCGGCCGGCAGTCGCGCAGCATTTCCCGATAGTCCGTGCAGATCCGCACGCTGTCCGGCAGGTCGTAGCGCGCCTTGAGCGCCTTCGCCTTCTCCGCGTCGAGGTCGCACAGCGCGACGATCTCCAGACCGTTGTCCACGGCGGCGGCAACGTGATTCGGGGAAACACGGCCGCAGCCGATGAGTGCATATCGCATAATGATCGCTCCAATCCGCGAAACGCAGTTGATGTTCGTCCGTCATTATAGCACGGCACGAACCGCCTGTAAACAGTTTTTTCGGATTCCGCGCGTTTTCGGTTGACAAAAGCGGACGCGGCGCATATAATAGAAGCGTTCCACACGCCGGCGTGGCGGAACTGGCAGACGCCCGGGACTTAAAATCCCGTGATGGCAACATCGTACCGGTTCGATCCCGGTCGCCGGCACCAGAAAAAGCAGTGATTTGCCGATCGGCAGACCGCTGCTTTTATTTGTCAGTCCGGAATCCGCCGTCAAAAAAGAACGGGACTGCCGTTTGGCAGCCCCGTTTTCTTGTATGCGTTTATTCCGTTACCATTTGAAACCGCTGAAGTTGACGACGGACGAACCGGTCGCGTGACCCTTCTGGCCGTAGACCTTGTCGATGTTGACGTCGATGTCGAACGAAACGTCGAGCTTCGTCAGGTTGCCGTCCTTGTCGATGGTCGCCTTGACCGTGGCGTTGGAGTACTTCTCATCGACGACTGCGTCCTTCGCGACCTCGGACAGCGCGGCGTACATGTTCTGCGCCGTCTTGTGATCCCAGTAACCCTTGTCGCCCTTGCCGGCGCTGATGCCGCACTTGTCGAGCGGAGCATAGTACTGCTCGTTGCTGCCGCCTGCGGTGTAGCTGTTGCCGTTCTTGATCTTGATCGTGACGTCGTAGCTGCCGTCGGAATTGAGCTTGCAGGTCGCATCGTTGATGTCGCCGGTCGTCAGCGTGGACTTCTTGAAGTAATGGTCGTAGCTGCCGTCGTTCTTGGCGACGGACTGGGTATAGACGTTGCTCGCGCCGATGCCCATGAACTTGTACACGACGTCCTTGAATCCCTTGAGGATGAGACCGGCGTCAAAGGTGCCTTCCTTCGTCTCGCGGCGCTTGGAGAACGCGACCTTCTTGCTCATGACCTTTTCCGTCGCTTCGTTGTAGAGCTTGAGGATCTCCGCCTTGTCGGTCGGAGCCTTCTTGGCTTCCGTGGTGGTCTCGGTCGGCGCCTCGGTCGTCGTCGGAGCCGTGGTGGTCTCGGTCGGCGCTTCGGTCGTCTCGGCTTCGGTCGCGGGCGCTTCCGTTGCCGGCGCTTCGGTCACAGCGGCCTCTTCCGTCGTGGCGTCCACGGGGGCCGCCTCGGCAGTGGTATCGTCAACGCCCGCAGCTGCAGTCGTATCCACGGCGGCGGTCGTCTCGGGTTCGGGCGTCTTGCCGCAGGATGCGAACACTGCGGTAACGGTCAGGACTGCAAGGATGAGTGCAAGGATTCGGGTCAGTTTCATGGTTTTGTTTCCTTTCTGATTATTTGCTTGGGATATTTCCTATTTTATACGAAACATGGAAAAAAGTCAATATGCCGGAAAACTTTACCGATTCTTTATTTTTTCCTTACCGAATCCCAAATCTTTTTCGATTTAATAAGACCGTCGGGTTTGCAAATCTCCCGCGATGTGCTATACTGGACGAGAAGGAGTGGATGCAGATGTACAAGGTTCTGGTCTGTGACGACGACCGCGCGATCCTCGATTCGGTCGGGATCTATCTCGAAGCCGAGGGCTACGCCGTGCTCAAGGCGTCGGACGGCGCCGAGGCGCTCGAGGCGCTTCGGGAAAACGAGGTGCAGTGCGTCGTGCTGGACGTGATGATGCCGCGCATGGACGGCCTGACGGCGATGCTCAAGATGCGTGACAAGTACAACTTTCCCATCATCCTGCTCTCCGCCAAGAGCGAGGACACGGACAAGATCGCCGGACTGTCCTTCGGCGCGGACGACTACGTGACGAAGCCGTTCAATCCGCTGGAGCTGACTGCGCGCGTCAAGTCCCAGATCCGCCGTTACGTCTCGCTCGGCAGCATGGAGCACAAGGACAGCGTTCTGACGACGGGCGGCCTGTCGCTCGACCGCGACACCAAGGCCGTCACGGTGGACGGCGAGCCGGTCAAGCTGACCGCGCGCGAATACAGCATCCTGTGCTATCTGATGGAGAACATGGGACGCGTCCTCTCCAGCTCCCAGATCTACGAGGCCTTCTGGAACGAGCCGTCCTTCGGCACCGAAAAGACGGTCACCGTCCACGTGCGCAACATCCGCGAGAAGATCGAGATCAATCCCAAAGACCCGAAATACTTGAAGGTGGTGTGGGGACTTGGATACAAAGTCGAAAAATACTAAACGATACCCGCTGATCGTCAAGGCGCTCTGCCTCGTACTCTGCGTGCTGTGCTTTCTCGGCACGGGCGTCAGCGCCGCTTACGGCATGCTGGCGGCGTCGTTTCTGCCGCGTTCCGGCGACGTCACGCCGGTCTCGTTCTACAGTTCCGATCTGTTCCTCGACATGGTGACGAGCGATCTCGGGAGTCTGAGCAGCGTGCTTTATGAGCCGCAGCGGCAGAAGGATCTCGCGGCGTACCGCGCGCAGCGCGACGAGACGATCGAAGCGCAGGTGCAGCGCTTCCTCACGGAAAAAGCCGCGATCATCCGCGCGGAGATCTACTTCGTGGCGACGCACTACGAGGAGATCGAAGAGGGCGACTACTATTATAACGCGTATATGCGCGATTTCAGCACGACGACCACGACCGCAGCGCCGGCGGCGGAAACGCCGACCGTGCCGCACACGGAAAACGCGGAGGATGAGAGCACGAGCGCCGTGACCGTGCCGCCGGAAACGACGACGGTCCCGAACGGCGCCGATCTGTCCGCGCTGCCGAAGCTGACGGTGGACGAGCGCGCACCGTACAACGTGCGCTACTGCCAGAGCCTGTGCAACACCGTCACGGGTCTGGACTGGCTGAAATATGAATCTCTCGTGCGCGATTCCGCGTTCAGTGAGCAGGCGTTCTGCCCGTCCTTCGGCGACCTCGGCAGCAGGGGCACGTTTGCGTTCACCTGCACCGAGCAGCAGATCCGCGCAGAACTTAGTCAGGAATACGACGAACTGCTGCAAAGCACGGAATCGACCGACGCGTCCTACGAGCGCAGCCGTCTGGAAGGACTTTGCAATCTTAAATATCTCGCCGTCGCCTCCGACGGCACGGTCACGACCAACATGCAGCCGAGCGAACGAAACGGGCGGAATATCCTCTCGCACGGCCGCTATATCCTCTGCAAGGACGGCAAGATCGCCGCGCAGATGCAGGACGCCGCGCTCGAAGCGAACGTCAAAACCATCGTGGCGGATCAGATCGAGCCGACCGGCGGCACGCTGTTCGTGTACTTTGAGGAGCCGTTCACGGCCGGCGACCGCTACGCCTCGGCAAAGGCGCTGTTCGACAACCTGTTCGTGGAGAATTCCCCGAAGAACGTGCTGATCGCCGGCGTCGCGTGCGCATTCGGAACGCTGTTCTTTTTCGTGACGCTCCTGTGCCTGTGCGGGCACAAGTCGGGCTTCGATGGCATCACGCTCGCCTTCATCGACCGCGTGCCGACGGACGTGCATCTGCTGCTGTCCGGCGCATGCATCGCCGGCGCCTGCGCGCTTGCAGTCATTTCCATCTATGATCTTCCTTCTTACGTATATGAATTTACCCTGAGCAGTCTGATCCCGCGCGCGGCGGCAGCCGTCTGCCTGATCACGCTCGGTTTCCTGTGCGGGCTGGAATGGCTCACGTCCACGGTGCGCATCAAGAAGGCCGGCGAATCCTACTTCCGAAAATTCGTCCTCTGGAAGGTCTTCCGCTTTGCCTTCCGCTGCGCGCGGTTCTGCGTGCGCAAGGTCGTCGGCGTGTTCCGCTTCCTCTTTGACAAGCCGAAGAAGCTGCGCTACCTCCCCTTCGTCCTGCTCGCGATCTTCATCGGCGGCACCTTGCTGGTTCTGATGATCTCCGTCGCTGCGGACAGCGCCGCGCCGGTCGCCGTGTTCGTACCGCTGCTGACGATTCTGCTGCTCGTTTCGGCTGTCTGGTTCCTGCGCAAGCTCGACCGCATCGCCGAATGTGCCGAAACGCGCACCGACCTGCCGGAATCGGAACTGCGCCGGATGCCGCGCGCGCTGCGTGCGCTTGCCGAGAGCCAGTCCGTGACGAACCGCGAACTGGACAAAGCCGTCGCGGACGCGGTGCGCAACGAGCGCACCAAGGCGGAGCTGATCACCAACGTCTCGCACGACCTGAAAACGCCGCTCACGTCGGTCATCACGTACGTCGATCTTCTGAAAAAGTGCGACGTGACGGATGAGAAAGCGCTGGAATACATTGATATTCTGGACGAGAAGTCGGCGAAGCTCAAGCGGCTCATCGAGGACCTGATCGAAGCGAGCAAGGTGAACACAGGCAACGTCACGCTGCAGTGCGTGCCGCTGAACCTCGAAAAGAACGGTCTGGAGCTGCGGTTCAATCCGTCGGACGCCGCGCCGATCGTCTTTGCGGACGGCTCCAAGACGTACCGCGTTCTGGACAATCTGCTTTCCAACGCGAAGAAGTATTCCGCGCCCGGCTCGCGCGTGTATGCCAAGGTGGACGAGAATGACGCTTACGGCATTTTCGAGATCAAGAATATCTCTCGCGAACCGCTCGACGTGGAGCCGCAGGAGCTGATGGAACGGTTCGTCCGCGGCGACCGCTCGCGCACGCAGGACGGCAACGGTCTGGGTCTGTCCATCG
>CADAGA010000090.1 GCA_902787275.1 Oscillospiraceae bacterium
AGCCGACGACGCAGCCGACCACACAGCCGACGACCGAGCCGACGACGCAGGCGCCCAAGACGGCGGAACTGCTGCAAAGCGCGGTGCTTGCGCCGATCAACAGCGGCACGTACACCATGACCATCAGCGCGTTCGGCAAGGATCACAGCAGCGATGACAAGCTCGTGAAGATCGTGCGCGGCGGCGAGACGGCCTATTGGCTCACGATCCCCGCGGCAAGCCTGACGTACAAGGTGTTCCCGAACGGCGGCTCTTACTATCTGGCGACGCCGAGCAAATACTGCGAACTGACCAAGGCGCAGTACGACGCCGTGTGCAAGAGCTTCAACAACGCATTCTGCAACTTCTCGGCGCTCAATTATCAAAAGACCGAGACGGTGCGGGAGGGGCTGAAGAAGTACACCTGCGAGTATTTCGATCTGAACGGCGCCACGCTCGTGCTCTGGTACAACAACGGCAGCCTGTTCAAGCTGCAGATCGCGGGCGAATCGCTGCCGATGACGGTTTCCGCCGGCGCGGACGACGCGTATTTCACGCTCAATCCCTCTTTGGAGAAGGTCGACTACGCGACGCTGGAATCGCTGGTCTCGCTTGCGGGCGCATTTTTCGGATAAACGTGTTTCCCGGATAACGAAGGAGTGACGAAGATGAAAAAATGGATCGCGACGATCCTGAGCATTTCGCTTGTGATCGGTATGGCGGCGATGCTGCACGCGTGCGGCAAGCCGGACGCCGAACCGGAGTCGACGACCGAGCCGACGGACGTTCTGCCGGTGCAGGGAGACGAAGATACGACCGGCGAAAACGCATGGGCGGATCTCTGGGGTCTCGAGGACGAGAGCTATACCGAGCGCACGACGGATGAGCATTACGAAGAAGAGTACAACGCGCTGACGCTGCCGATGGCCGTGACGACGCAGCCCGCCGCCGGAACGACGCGCGCGCAGACGACGACCAATCCGTCCGTCCGTGAAACGACGACGCAGTTCATGTTCACCACGCCGTCCCGCAGCTCGACGACAACGACGAAGCGGGAAGAGGCCGGAACGACGGTCGCTGCGGCAAACGAATCGACGACAGCTTCCACGACGAAGCCCTCGACGTCGACCACCACGGCACCTGCCGAAGAAGAGACGACCATGCTGACGGACTACATCGGCGCCGGCGGCGTGCAGCAAGCGACGGTCCAGCCGCGCCCGCAGGTGACGCTGCTCGACAAATACGTGATCGACATTTTCAAGAGCGGCGCGTTCACGCTGGAAATGGAAATGAAGCAGGAAGGCAAGACGATGCCGATCACCCTGTACGAGGACGAGGACAATCTGGCGGTCGAAATGACGCTTACGAGCCTCGTGATGCAGGATCTTGAACTGCCTGCGGCGTTCTCCGGCATCGGCAAGGTGCGTTTCGTCATCACGGGCAAGCGGTCCTCGAATCCGCGCGCGTACATCATGTGGCCCGGCAGCTATATGGAGATGGAGGACGCCGGCGAAGTCGCCGACATGATCCGTGAGATGCAGAGCGAGGGGGACGTGAACGTTCTCTCGCAGCTGACAGAGGATGGTCTTGAATACTGCGGCAGAACGACCGGCATCGGCTACGTCTGCGAATCGTATATCAACCCCGATGAAAACATGCAGTATAATTTCTACTTTGCCCAGACGCCGGAAGGTTACGAGGGCGTCGTCCGCTGGGATCGTGTCGATCTCTCGACCGGACAGACCGACACCGAGATCGTCATGCGCCTGAGTCAGGGCGTCAAGAGCAGCAAGGCGTTCAAGGTCGAAGGCAAGAAAACAAGCATGGAAGACTTTGAGAATATGTTCGGCGGATGAAAACAGTATGGATTACGGGCGCATCGGGCGGCATCGGCAACGCTGCCGCCCGTCTGTTTGCGCAGGAAGGCTATCAGGTCGCCGCGGGCTATTGCCGCGGCAGGGAAAGCGCCGAGGCGCTTTGCGAAGAACTTCGGCGACAGGGGTACACGGCTGAGGCGTTCGGCGCCGATCTGACCGATCCCGAAGAAGTCCGGCGGACGCTGCGCGCGATCGAAGCGGCGTTCGGCGGCGTAGACGTGCTGGTCAACAATGCCGGTATCGCGCAGCAGAAGCTGCTGACGGATATGACGGACGACGAGTGGCGGCGCATGTTCGCCGTCAATACGGACAGCGTTTTCTATACCTGCCGTGCGGTCATTCCGCAGATGGTGCGCCGGCACGCAGGCAGCATCGTCAACGTCTCATCTGTCTGGGGCGTGCGCGGCGCGTCGTGCGAAGCGGCTTACTCCGCGTCCAAGGCGGCGGTGATCGGCTTGACGAAAGCGCTCGCCAAGGAGCTCGGCCCGTCGGGCATCCGCGTCAACTGCGTCGCACCGGGCGTGATTGACACGCCGATGAACGCGTGCTTTGACGCGCAGACAATGGCGTCGCTCGCCGAGGAGACGCCGCTGTGCCGTATCGGGACGAGCGGGGAGGCGGCGGAAGCGATCCTGTTCCTCGCGTCCGACCGCGCGCGCTTCATTACCGGCCAGACACTTTGCGCCGACGGCGGATTCATGGTCTGACGCGCGCGCAAAAAATGAACAAAAAATTGTTGCATTCACGCCTGAATTATGTTATAATTACTGAAACATAATCTGTGACATGGTGGAGGTTTTGATATGGCGGCAACCTGTCCGAAATGCGGCGGAAAGCTGAAACTGACCGATTGGAGACCGAACTGTCCCCACTGCGGTGTGAATATGGTCTATTACGGCATGGAGGAACGCCTGCTTCTGGACGCGGACAAGGCCGAGGCCGAGCATGCGCGCACCCAGCCGAAGATCGACCGCATCAAGGCGGCGACCGTCGGTTCGCCTCTTGCGATCGTCCGATTGGTGCTCAGTCTCGTGCCGATTGCCGGACTGTTCCTGCCGCTCGCGAAGTTTGCGTTTCAGGCGCCGTATGCCGCTTACTCCGGCAACGTCAACGTGATCACGCTCTATAATGCGATCTCTGCGACCGATCTGGATGCGCTGACGGGCATGTTTTCCTCGAAACTGTTCGGGACGGCGTTTATTCTGTATGCCGTCGCGGTCGTGTGCGTATTTGTGTCCGCGGTGGGCGTGCTGCTGCACACGATCTTCCAGACGCTCGCCTGCTCGCCGAAGGGCAAGCAGCGCAACTTTGCGTTTGACGTCATCAACCTGACGCTGGTCGCCGCGGCGATCGTCTGCTTCACGATGTTCTCCTCAAGGATCGGCGCGCTGCTGCCGTCCGTGATCCAGACGTCGACCGTCAGCTTCGGCGCTTTCATCTACCTTGCGCTGCTGGCGGTGTCCTTCGGCGCGGATATTCTCTGCGTGGTCAAGGGCATCCCCGTCAAGTATAAGGAGTGCTTCGTCGGCAACATCCCGGCGGACAAATATTTCCAGCTTGTGGAGGAAGGCGTGCCGCTCGAGCAGATCCGTCAGGTCATGGCCGAGCACACGGCGGAGAAGGAAGCCGCAAAAGCCGCGGAGGAGGCCGCAAAAGCGGCCGCGGAAGCTGCGGAAAAGGCCGAAGCCGATCCGGAAAAAGAGCCGGTCGCGGCAGAATAAAAACCGACAAAAAGAACCCTGTCAGACTTTTGTCCGACAGGGTTTCGTTTTTTGCGTTTTGCGCTATCTTGCTTCTTTCAGCAGCCGGAACACGTTGACGCCGTTTCCCGTGGCGATCATCACGATTGCAGCGAGGAACAGACCCTTCGGTTTCTCGTAATACGTCGTGAAGTAATTCCAGTCCTCGCCCGGGACGTTGACGACCGGCGTCGTTTCGGTGCCGAGCCCCAGATCGTGGAGCGTCCGCAGCACGGCTTCGGCGATGGCGACGTTGCCGCTGGCGTTCGGGTGCACGCAGTCGTCCGCCAGATTCTGCGGCTTCCACCGCATGGCGGATGAAACGTCGCAGATGTGGATGCGGCCGGGATGCTCGCGGTCGTATTTTTCGATCATGCCGTTGACGCGTTTCGAGCATGCGCGGTTGGCGTTTTCGGCAAGCCCGTACCAGGCGCAGTACAGCGTCTGCACGAGGATGACCACGTCCGGATTGATCGAGACGATCAGATCCATGAGCGTGCACAGGTTTTCATAGTACTGCGCCGCGATCGTGTCCAGCGCCTTTTTGTTCACGCCGAACAGCGCGCCGGCAAGCAGCTTCGCCGTGTCCTCCCGATCGAAAAAATCGTTGCCGCCGATCGACAGGCAGAGGATGTCCGCCTCGGCGATATAATCCCGCACGTTGTGCCAGCCGTTTTTTTCATGATCCCAAACGGCGTACAGATTGATGAAGTCGATCAGCTCCGTGCTGTCCATTGCCGTGCGGCCGATGTTGCGGTAGACGAAGTGGTCCGTGTCCGCCACGATCCGGCCGTAGCACGCTTCGTCGCGGTTTTCGATCCCGTACGCGTCCGGGATCGAGTCGCCCATGAGCAGGAAAACAGGATGCTTCGTGTCCGCAGGGGCATCTTCCGCGCTTGCGCAGAGCATCAGACAGGATGTGAGCAAACAAACGCACAGGAGTATACAGATGATCTTTTTCATGCGGTTTCCTCCCTTTTTGCGATGGATTCTGCAACCATTATAGCGATAGCGGAAATAAAAATCAAGCGCCGTACGCTTGACCTGCGGGAGAAAAGACCGTATAATGAAACAGAGCTGGAGGGGTAAAAATGAGCGAGACCATTTTGAATAGAGCAGAGAAGATGGATGCGGACGATTTCGCCGGCGCGGAATACCTTTTATCCGGCGATACGGTGAAGGTCGTCGTCCGGCTGGAGTGCGCATACTTCGGCGCGCGTTTGTTTGTCGGCGAAACGGCATACGTTGACGCGTTCAACGACCGCGAGCCCTACGACCATCTGACGCACGTTTTCTACGTGCCGCGGGCAGAGCTGACCGAAGGGATGCTTCTGACGTTCGCGGCGCTCGACAGTGCGGTGGACGGCGACTGGTGCCGGCACACTTTCCCGTTTACGGCGCAGTTTGCGGACGCGGAAACGCTGCTCGGACAGTATGACAGCCGCATTACGGCAGAACGCACGCAGGCCGAGCAGATCGCGGAAGGCGTGACCTATCGACACCTCTTCTGTACCGACAAAAACGGCGCGCCGGTGCACGCGTTTCTTCTGCAGGTCGATATGACGCGCAATACCGTCTGTATCGGAACGCCCGCGGACGGTTATGAAAGCCGCGGCGTGCGCGCAACGGTGCCCGCGATGATCGACGCTGCCGTCCGCAGCGGACAGCGCGTCCTGGCGGCGGTCAACGCCGATTTTTTCGATATGTGGGGCGACAGCAGTCCGTCGGGACTGTGTGTCAAGAACGGCAGGGTCGTTGCCAATGCGGACTCCGCGCGTCCGTTTATCGGCGTGAAGCGCGACGGAACGCCCGTGATCGCGTCGCTCGCGGAGAAACCCGAACTGCTGCTGGAGCTGTATCAGGCAGCGGCAGGGCTCCAGCGGATCCTGCGCGGCGGCGAACTCGACGAATGGGGACCTTTGGAGCCGTTCGCTTACGTGCGGCATCCGCGCACGGCGGTCGGACTGCGGCCGGATGGGACGCTCCTCTGCCTCGAGGTCGACGGACGCATCCCGGACTATTCCAACGGCGCGACGCTGGTCGACCTCGCAAACATGCTGCGGTCGTTCGGTGCGACGGATGCGATCAACCTCGACGGCGGCGGCTCGTCGGTCGTCTATACGAAAGGGGAGACGGGGTACGAGCTGCGTACCAATCCCGCTGACCTGTACCGCCCGACGGAAAAGCTCATCCGCGAGGAGTACAACTGCATTCTGATCGTGGAGAGGCAAGGTCGCTAAAAAGCGCTTGCAAACAGCCGGTTGTCATGTTATGATAATCAAGTAAGAGGAGTTGACGTGAATGGTGGAGCGCGCGGCTTTGTTTTCGATCAGTCAAAGGTCGTCCGATTGGGCGGGCTTGTCACTCCGCTGCAATATGATTCAGCCTGAATGACGCAGTGCGCAGTTGCGCGCTGCGCTTTTTTCTTTTGCAGAAAGGAGCATTTGCCATGAAACGAACACTTTGCATCCTGCTCTCGCTGCTGCTTGCGGTGACGGGCTTTGCCGGACTGTGCGTTCCGGCTGCGGCTGCGGACTGGCAGACCGGCGACGTTGTCACGCTCGGCAGTTATCCGCAGAGCCGCGTCACGGACGACGCGACGATCGCCGCACTGAACGCCGTCGTCAAGACGTGGGTATCCTACGGCTGCTACAGCGGCACGGGCAGCATATCGGACGGCCGCATGTCGGCAAAGGATTATATGCAGTACTGCGACGTGACGGTAGACGGGCAGAAATACCGCGGCGTTCAGTTCACGCAGTACCGTCCGAAGATCACCGGCTACGGTGCCTGGGCGGACAACTCCTATCAGGACGACAACGGCTATACAGCGAACACCGTTTACTGGTTCCGCTATGAGCCGCTGAACTGGCGCGTGCTCGATCCGACAACGGGTCTGGTGCTGTGCGAGACGGTCATCGACAGCCAGCCGGTCAACAGCTATGCGCTGGGGGACAGCGGCAAATACTACGGCGACGCGGACAAAACGCACTACGCAAACAATTACGCGGAAAGCTCCGTCCGCGCGTGGCTGAACGACGCCTTCTATGCGACGGCGTTCACGGCGCTGCAGCAGAACGCGATCACCGAGACGACGCTCGACAACAGCGCATACAGCACGGGCTTTTCGGGTTTCGACAGCGCGTCGACGACGGACAAGGTCTTTCTGCTGTCCTACCGCGAGGCGCAGAACACGGCATACGGCTTCAGCGGCAACATCAACGCAAACGACGCTGCGCGTCAGGCGGAGAGCTCTGATTACGCGAAGTGTCAGGGCGTGAACGTCGCGCCGGGCGGAACCTCTCCGTGGTGGCTGCGTTCGGCAGGCTACACGTCCGCCGCCGTTTGCAGCGTGCACGCCGCTGGCCCGCTCTACTACAACTACAACGCGTATTACACCTATTACGGTATCCGTCCCGCTATGACTGTGGATCCGGATGCGCTGGTCGTGCCGTATCAGAACGGCGATATCATTGAGTTCGGTTCCTATCTGCAGGGCAAGCTCGTCAACGAGGATTCGATCGCCGCGCTGGAAGCTGCCGCGCCGGACTTTTCACAGTGGACGAGCTATGACTACTACATCGGCACAGGCAATGGTGATAACTGGTATTCAGAAATGATTACCTGCACAGAGGAGGCCGACCATACCCAACTCTTCACCCAGATGGAGTAGGAGGGCGAGTTCTTCGTGGCCGATGATATTGACCGCCTCACCTCGCGCTGCCTCTACCAAGCCTCCAACCTCAATGAGACAGGCAGCATATTCAACTGGAGCCAGACCGTTGATGCCGTAGGCTCTGACCTGCGCGGCTACAACCACTGGAGCCTCACCCCAGTGCCCGCTGAAACCCTCAAGGCC
>CADAGA010000091.1 GCA_902787275.1 Oscillospiraceae bacterium
TTCGCTGCCGGACTTTATGTGGAAATCCTTGACGTGCACGTGCCGCGCGAACGACGCGACGCGCGCGACCGCCGTAACGGACGGGTCGTCCGCGCACAGGAAGTTGCCGATATCGACCAGCAGGCCGAAGTTGGAGTGGTCGACCGCACCGACCAGTTTTTCGACGCGCGTGCTCTCCTGGCAGAACTGTCCGTGGTTCTCGACCATGGTGGCGACGCCGTGTCCGGCGGCGAATTCCGTCACGCGGCGGCAGCCGTCGGCAAGCGTCGGCAGGGCGGAGTCGAACGTCTTATAACGGCGAAAATTGTTGCGGTAACCACCGGTCGCATCGTGGCGCATGCCGAACGCGCCGAGCGTTTCGGCGACGAGCACCTGCTCGCACAGCCGCTCGACCTCGGCGTCTGGGTCGGGCGCGTTCAGAAGATCAGCGCCGATCGTGTAGTTGACGATCGGCAGGGAAAGGCGCTCGGATTCCTCACGCAGAAGAGAGGCGAACTCCTGCTTCGACATGCCGTCCGGTGCGTCGAGATCGGTCATTTCGATCGCGTCGAAGCCCATCTCCTTCGCCAGCAGGATCAGATCGAGCTGGTTCGCGCCGCTTTGACGCATATACTGAGAAAAGCTGTAGCTGCTGACACACGTTTTCATTCTGTCACCTCAGCGGATCTTGCCTTCGAGGAAGGCGACGGCCTTGCGGATGTCGGCTTCCGGATCGTCGCCGACTTCGCGCTCGATGGTCAGAAAGCCCTTGTAGCCGATGTCGTCGAGCGCGGCAAGGTACGCGTCCCACGGCACGTCGCCGTCGCCCAGCGGCAGCTCGATATAGCTGTCGCCCGTGATGATGACGTTCTTTGCCAGACCGTAGACGCTTTCGGGACCTTCGTAAAACAGCTGTCTGCCGTCCTTGGCGTGGGTGTGGACGATGTAGTCACGCAGGTTGTAGACGGCTTTTGCGGGGTCGTCGCCCGTGACCATCACGAGGTTCGCGGGGTCGAGGTTGACGCCGACGCCCGTGGAGCCGAGCGAGTCGAGGAAGTTCTTGAGCACCGCCGACGTTTCGGGACCGGTCTCGACCGCGAAGTGCGCGCCGACGCTGTCCGCGTAGCGCGAGAGCTCGAAGCAGGCTTCCTGCATGACCTTGAAGCGGTCGATGCTGCTGTCCTCGGGCACGACGCCGATGTGCGTCGTCACGACGTCGGTCTCGAGCTCCTTCGCCAGATCGATGATGCGCTTGGAGCGCTCGATCTTTTCGGGATTCTTTTCTTTCCACATGAATCCGCCGCCGCCGAGATCGCCGCACAGAGCGGAGATCGTCAGTCCGTTCGATTTCACGAGGTCGAGGAATTCCGCGCGCTTTTGTCCCGTCAGGTTTTCGGGCGCCATTTCGCCGCGCGTCGCGTAGACCTGGATGCCCTGCGCGCCGACGGCAGCCGCCTTTTTGACCGCAGTCGGGATGTCCGTGCGGAAGCTGTCAATGATCACGCCGATCGAAAAAGGATACATAGTTTGTCCCTCCGTTGTTTTTTTCTCATCATAACAGAAACAAATGCCTGTTGCAAGAGGCGTTTGTCCTTGCGTTATACTTTATTCTTCTGCCGCGCGGCTTCCCGCAGCAGCGCGTCGCGGTCGTTGACGAGCGTGCCGGCGAGCACGCCCTCGAGCAGCGCGTGCAGCGTTTGTCCGATCTGCGCGCCGGTAAAGCCGAGCGCCTCCAGATCGCGCCCGTTCACGGCGAGCTCCCGCAGCCGAAGACACGACTTGTCCGCAAGCACTGCCTGCAGCTTTGCCGGATATTCTGCGGCTTCTTTCGCGCCGATCTCGCCGGTCGCGGCGGCATATTCCACGCGCCGGTACGCCTGCTCGGGTGACAGAGCGGCAAGCAGATGACGCGCGTCCGAAAGATCCGTCGTGTGCAGCTCGCAGACGGCGCGGATCGTCTTGTTGTCCGCATGCAGACCCCGCAGCGCGCTTTCCGCGTCCGTGCCGGCAAGCAGCAGCGCAAGCCGCAGCAGCATATCCCCGCGCGTGTTTTCGACCGCCCGCACGCCCGCGTCGGAAACGTCCGGCAGAAAGACGCGCACCACGTCCGCGTATTCGCGCAGCACGGCGGGTGTGTTCACGCCGGGGAGCAGTCGCCTGAGCTCCGCGTACAGGCGCTCGACGGCGATGTGCCGCAGCAGATCACGGCACCGATGGATGGCTCGTGCGGTGTCCGGTTCCACGGAAAAGTCCAGAACGGCAGAGAAACGCAGCGCGCGCAGGATGCGCAGTCCATCCTCCCGAAAACGCGTGTCCGGATCGCCCACGCAGCGAAGCACGCGGCGTTCGGCGTCCGCCTGTCCGCCGAAGGGGTCGACGAGTGTTTCGCCGTCGTACGCCATCGCGTTGACCGTGAAGTCCCGTCGTGCGAGGTCGTCCTCGACGCTTTCGGTGAACGTCACGTCGTTCGGATGGCGGCAGTCGGTGTAGTCGCCGTCGATGCGGAACGTCGTCACCTCAAACGGCTCGTGCTCCACAAGGACAGTCACGGTACCGTGCTGAATGCCGGTCTCCAGCACGCGGAAGTCCCGAAACGCCTCTTTGACCGCTTGGGGCGACGCGTCGGTCGTGATGTCAAAGTCGTGCGGCACGAGACCCATGCACGCGTCGCGCACGCAGCCGCCGACCACGTAGCCGCGGTACCCGTTTTCGCGCAGCACGGACAGAACCGTCTGCGCGTGCGGCGGCAGCTCCATGCGGAACACGGCGATCCCTCCCGTTTGACAAATGGTTTTCTATAAGGTATTATAAGGAAAACGCAAAGAGAAGTCAAGGAGGGGACACCTATGAAGATCAAGGGCGTCGTATTCGATCTCGACCACACGCTGTTCGACCGTTATGCTACGCTGACGGCGATCGCGCCGTATTTTTGCAGCTATTTTGACGTATCGTCCGGCATGACGCCGGAAACTCTCGCGCCGATCTGGATCGAGGCGGACAAAAACTGCGTGCATCTCGGCTGGGACGCCGTGATCGCATACCTCGCAGAGCACGGCGTATTCCGCACCGTGCCGGAGCTGAAGGTCTACTCGGCGTTTCTTCTGGGGATGTTCCGCCGCATCAGCGTGCCGTTCGACTGCACGCAGTCGCTGCTTGCCGACCTGCGCAAAGCGGGGTACAAGACGGGACTCATCACCAACGGCAGCGGCGAGACGCAGCGCGCCAAGCTGCGCAATCTCGGCATCGAGGACAGCTTCGATCAGATCGTGATCTCCGGCGAGTTCGGCGTGCACAAGCCCGCGCCGGAGCCGTTCCTTGCGATCGCGCGCTGGCTCGGCGCGGAGCCGTCCGAGCTTTTGTACGTCGGCGACAACCCGCTCAACGACGTAAAAGCGTCGCGTGATGCGGGCTTTGTTCCCGTGTGGGTGCGCACGACCGGCACGTGGGTCTTTCCCGACATCGAAAAGCCGGAGCTGCAGATCGACTGCGTGCGCGAGCTGCCGGCGCTTTTGGAAAAACTACGCTAAAACCTCCGCCGCGGTCTTTTCCGCAAGGCGCGTCACGGCGTCATAATCCATGGCGCGTTTGTAGTACGTTTCCAGTTCATTGTGGATCGCCAGCGCGTCGGCGCAGGCGGAAACCGCCTCTTCCACGAGCTCTTTTTCCGTGCGTCGGCTGAAGGTGATGCGGCTGCGGTGACTTCGCATGGCCGCCGCATCCGTGAAGCGCGACGCGTGTACCTTCGACGTGCCGTCGAAACGGCGGAATGCGTTTTCGGTGACGATGCCGAGCCGCAGCTGCGGCACGAACAAGTCCTGCGGACCTGCGTCCGGGTGCAGGGGACAGGGGCAGACGATCACGTCGAGTCCCGCGCCCAGCGCGTACCGGCGCAGACACGACAGCAGCGCGGCGGATACGGCGCCGTACGGGTCCTCGATCACGAGCACTTCGTCGCACAGCGCGTCGAGCGTGTCGCGGTGGATGAAAATGCCCTCGGGCGTGACGGCGGACAGAAAGCGCGTGAGCTCCTGCCCGACGATCCCGCGCGGCACGCCGAACGTGCGCGAAGCATAGCGTGAGGCGTACCGTTCGAGTTTATCCGTGTCCGTGCACCCGAGCGCGATGCGCCGCACGTCGCGGCTGAGCGATTCCGCCGCCTGCAGAAAGCGCACGCATTTGCGGTGCGCCGAGGCGTTCTCCGCAAACAGACGCAGGATCTCCCCGCGGTTTTCACGCAGGACAGCCTCGTCCCAGAAGGCGCTCAGATCGAGCACCGTCTCCACCGCGCCCGGGCATTTCGGTTCGAGCACGTGCGGCGCGGTGCCGTCGGCGATGCAGATCTTTTTGGACTCGATGCGCACAGCGTCCAGCGAGTTCGGATCGGACGCGCAGCGGATCGTCTCATACCCGACGCCCGCTTCTTCGCACCGCGCTGAGACCGTTTTCATAAAGGTCGATTTCCCCGTACCGGGACCGCCCTTGAGGATATACGCGCGCCAGCCGTCCGCCGGATCGTACAGCTCGCGGAACAGTGAGTGAAAGCCGAACGGCGTGTTCGCGCCCAAAAAGAACGTTGTGTTTTCCGTCATGCAAACCCCTCCGTGATGGTGATTCTGCTCTATTTATATTCGCCTGCGCGCAAAGCGGTGCAAGTACAAAAAAACACTTGACAACGCATATTCCTTGTGCTACAATAGCAAAGCCTCATATTGCGGGTGGCATTGCTATGCCGTCAAGCCGGGTAACCGCACCTGCGAATAGCGAGTCTCAAAAAAGGAATGGTAAACCAAATGTACGCAATCATCGAAACCGGCGGCAAACAGTACAAAGTCGAAGCCGGAGACACCCTGTTCATCGAAAAGCTGAACGCTGAAGCGGACGACACCGTCACGTTTGACAAGGTCGTCGGCGTCGCGACCGACGCGGGCTTCTCCGCGGGCGCGCCCTATCTTGCGGACGTCACCGTCACGGCGAAGGTCCTCAAGAACGGCAAGGCGAAGAAGGTCACCGTCATGACCTACAAGCCCAAGAAGAACGAGAAGCGCAAGCTCGGCCACAGACAGCCCTACACCAAGGTGGAGATCACCGCGATCAACGCGTAATGATCCGCGTCCGATTCTTCTGTTCGGACGGGCTGTACACGGGCTTTTCCGTCCGCGGCCATGCGGGACTGGCTCCCGCGGGAGAGGACGTCCTCTGCGCGGCGGTTTCCTCGGCGGCATATATGACGGTCAACACCTTGACTGACGTGTGCAAAGTGCCGTGCGACGCGTCCGTATCCGACGGCGAAATGACCGTCGCCCTCACCGAACAGAATGCGAATCCCGTTCAGGATCTTCTGAAAGGATTCGAGCTGCATATGCGGGAGCTTTCCCGCCAATACCCCGAAAAATTGAAAGTAATCTATGGAGGTAAGAACCATGCTTAAAATCAACATTCAGCTTTTTGCGCATAAAAAGGGAATGGGCTCGACCAAGAACGGTCGTGATTCCGAATCCAAGCGTCTGGGCGCCAAGAGAGCCGACGGCCAGTTCGTCCTCGCGGGCAACATCCTCGTCCGTCAGCGCGGCACCCACATCCATCCCGGCAACAACGTCGGCAAGGGCAAGGACGACACCCTGTTCGCTCTCATCGACGGCAAGGTCAAGTTCGAGCGCATGGGCAAGGATCGCAAAAAGGTCAGCGTCTACGCAGAGCAGTAAGCAAACGGCAGCTTCACAACATCTTGTGGAGCTGCTTTTTTCTTGTCAAAAGTGACGACAAGATATGGGGACTCTTTGTCTATTTCGCCAAAAGTTGACAACTTCCGTCAAAACGCTTGACTTCATGCCTTCTATCGGGTAAGATAAAGCAAATGAAACATCTTTAATGCGGCACAGAGAGGCCCACAAGATCATAGAAATCCGTCTTTCGGGTCTTGCCGCACGTTTGGCAAGACTTTTTATTTTTGGAGGGTGGCGCTTTGGCGGTCAAGGCACAGCTCATGGACGAGTCGGCAATGCGCCGCGCGCTGATGCGCATTGCGCACGAGATCACGGAAAAGAACAGCGGCACCGCCGATCTGATGCTTGTCGGCATCCTGCGGCGGGGTGCGGATCTGGCGCAGATCATTGCGGACAATATCGAAAAGATCGAGGGCGTGCGCGTGCCGTGCGCGTGCATCGACATCCACGACTTCCGCGACGACCTGACGCACATCGCCGACGTCGCGGTCGACAATCCGCGCATCGACGTCACGGAGAAAAAGGTCGTGCTCGTGGACGACGTGCTGTACACCGGTCGGAGCGTGCGCGCCGCGATCGAAGCGATCTTCTCGATGGGACGGCCGTCGGCGATCCAACTGGCGATCCTCGTCGACAGGGGACACCGCGAGCTGCCGATCCGCGCGGACTTCGTCGGCAAGAACGTCCCGACCTCGCACACGGAAAAGATCGAGGTCATGACCGAGCGCTATGACGGCCGCAACGCGGTCGTGCTCACGGAGTGAGTCTGACGCAGCATGCATTCAGCGGTTCGCCGCTTGCATAAAATTTTTTATTGGGGGAAAAACTATGAAGCTCATCTACAACGTCAAAGACAAGCCGAAATTCGGTCAGCTGCTCGTGTTCGCGTTCCAGCAGCTGCTGGCGATCCTCGCTGCGACGATCGCGGTGCCTGCCATCGTCGGCAACGGCATGTCCCAGTCCGCCGCGCTGTTCGGCGCCGGTGTGGGCACACTCGTGTACCTGCTGTTCACCAAGTTCAGAAGCCCCGTGTTCCTCGGCTCCTCGTTCGCGTTCCTCGGCTCCATGTTCGCTGCGTTTGCCGGCGCTGCTTCCGCGGAAGCGGGCTTTGCGGGCATCATCATCGGCGCGATCCTCGCCGGCCTCGTCTACGTGGTCATCGCGATCATCGTCAAGTTCGCGGGCGTGGCATGGATCGGCAAGCTGATGCCGGCCGTCGTGATCGGCCCGACCGTCGCGATCATCGGACTTTCTCTCGCGGGCAACGCCATCGGCGATTCGCTCAAGGGCGCGGTCGCGGACGGCGGCGCGTACGTTATGGGCGCCGCAGGCTGGGTCAGCTTCATCTGCGCGATGGTGACGCTTCTGGTCGTCATGCTCTGCTCCGTGTTCGGCAAGAAGATGATGAAACTTATCCCCTTTATCATCGGTATCCTCGCGGGCTACATCGTCGCGGCGATCTTCACGCTCATCGGCGCCAAGACCGGCAACGACGCGCTGAAGGTCATCGACTTCTCCCTGTTCCAGAACATGCAGTGGGTTCCCGACTTCACGTTCGTCAAGGCGATCAAGGGTCTGAGCGCCGTGGACGGCAAGTATCTGGCGACCATCGCCGTGGCGTACATCCCCGTGGCGTTCGTGGTTTTCGCGGAGCACATCGCGGATCACAAGAACCTGTCCTCCATCATCGACTCCGAGCTGCTTGAGGATCCGGGTCTGCATCGCACTGACGATCTTCACCACCGCGATCATGGCGATCGTCGTGTCCTTCTTCGGCCCGTTCGTGACGTTCCTTGCCACGATCCCGTCCTGCGTGATGGGCGGCGTGTGCATCACGCTTTACGGTTTCATCGCCGTCAGCGGTCTGAAGATGATCCAGAACGTCGACCTCGGCAACAACCGCAACCTGTTCGTCGTCTCCGTCATCCTGATCGCCGGTATCGGCGGCATGACGCTCAAGATCGGCCAGGTCACGCTCACCGAGATCGCCTGCGCGCTGATCCTCGGCATCATCGTCAACGCGATCCTCGGCAGAAAAGACAAGCAGATCGAAGCTGAAGCGGCCGCGGAAGCTGCCGAAGAAGTTCCGGCAGAGGTCGAAGCCGAATAATCGATCGGATCATGAGAGCGCAGTCTGCGGACTGCGCTCTTTTTTAAAAAAGTGTTCTATAATTCTAATTTGTAAATATTATTACAGAACGATATGTTATACTTTGTATAAGGCTGTGAAGGAAACAAGTAGCACGGCAGAACCCTGCAGAGAGTGTCCGGTCGGTGCAAGGACATGGGAGAAGTCACTGTGAATACATTCCGGAGCCGCCTGCCTGAAACCGGAGTAGGGCAGGACGGGTGCGCCCGAAACAGCGCAGGTGTGACACACACCGTGAGGGATGCGCCGCGAGACGCGTCCGAACCAGAGGTGGTACCGCGATTTTGAATCGTCCTCTGTCCCGGGCGGGGCAGAGGCGTTTTTTATTAGGAGGAATTATAATGGGTATTTATGAAGAACTGCAGGCGCGCGGTCTGATCGCGCAGGTGACGGACGAAAAAGAGATCCGCGACCTCATCAACAGCGGCGGTGCAAGGTTCTATATCGGATTCGATCCCACGGCGGATTCGCTGCACGTGGGGCACTTCATGGCGCTTTGTCTGATGAAGCGCCTGCAGATGGCGGGCAACAAGCCGATCGTGCTGCTCGGCGGCGGCACGGGACACATCGGCGACCCGACCGGCCGCACGGATATGCGCTCGATGCTGACGACGGAGACGATCGAGCACAACTGCGCGTGCTTCAAAAAGCAGATGGAGCGCTTTATCGAGTTCGGTGAGGACAAGGCGATCATGGTCAACAACGCCGACTGGCTGCTGAACCTCAACTATATCGAGCTGCTGCGCGAAGTCGGCGCGTGCTTCTCCGTCAACAACATGCTGCGTGCCGAGTGCTACAAGCAGCGCATGGAAAAGGGTCTGAGCTTCCTCGAGTTCAACTACATGATCATGCAGTCCTACGACTTCTGGTATCTGCACGAGCACTACGGCTGCAACATGCAGTTCGGCGGCGACGACCAGTGGAGCAACATGCTCGGCGGCACGGAGCTGATCCGCAAAAAGACCGGCGAGGACGCCTATGCCATGACCATCACGCTGCTGCTCAACAGCGAGGGCAAGAAGATGGGCAAGACGGCCAAGGGCGCCGTGTGGCTCGATCCCGAAAAGACCACGCCGTACGAGTTCTATCAGTACTGGCGCAACGTGGACGATGCCGACGTGATGAAGTGCATCCGGATGCTGACGTTCCTGACGCTCGACGAGATCGACGACATGGAGACGTGGGCGGACAACCGTATCAACGAAAAGAAGGAGATCCTTGCCTACGAGCTGACGAAGCTGGTGCACGGCGCCGAGGAGGCCGACAAGGCGAAGGCCGCGGCGTACGCGCTGTTCTCCGGTGCTGGCGACGACAGCAACATGCCCACGACCGAGATTCCCGAGGCCGAAGCGGCCGACGGCATGAACATCATCGACCTGATGGTGCGGTGCGGCTTGTGCGCGAGCAAGGGCGAAGCGCGCCGGCTCATCCAGCAGGGCGGCGTTTCCGTGGACGGTGAGAAGATCACGGACATCGGCGCGGTCGTTTCCAAAGACGCGCTGCGTGCCGGAGCCAAGATCCGCAAGGGCAAAAAAGTGTTCCATAAGGCGATCCTCGGATAAAGTTTTTGGAGAAACACTTGACACAGGCGCTTATTATTCGTTATAATAAAGTATCTATAGCACTATGCGTACGTGAGGAAGTGTATTAAAATGAAAAAAGCAATCAAAGCACTTGCCGTTCTGCTGGCGGCTTGCTTCTGCTTTTCCGCGCTTGTCGTGATCGTCGGCGCAGCCGCGTCGGACGTGGCGGAGCAGGGGACGTTTGAGTTCGGCATGTATCCGCAGACGAGAGTCCGGGACGCGAATCTGCTCAAGCAGCTGAATGCGGTGCGCGACAGAAACAGCGAGAAAGAAGTGGTCACGATCGGCGGCGAGACCTACGCCTCCGTTCGCGTCAGCGGTACCGGCTGCAATCCGGGCGGCAGTCCGTTCAGCTTCTACTACGGGTATTATCCGTACATGGAAAAGTACGGGCTTGAGACGTATTGGTTCAAGTTTGAGCCGATTCAGTGGCGTGTGCTCGACAGCAGCGCGGACGGCGTTCTGCTGATGGCGGAAAAAGTGCTGACCACACACACTTTCAATGACGGAATCCGCGCGGACAACACGTGGGCGAGCAGCGATGTGCGCGGATGGCTCAACGGTGCGTTCCTGAAGACGGCGTTCACTGTTTCGGAGCGGTCGTTCCTGAAAACCTCCGATCTTGAGAACGAGCCCAACCTGATCGCGGGTACGAGCAGCGGCGGCGCTGTCACGCGTGACAAGGTGTTCCTGCCGTCCCAGAGCGAGATCACCAATCCCGAATACGGCTTCAACGTCGGCTGGCAGGATAAGGTCGATGATTTCGGCCGCCCGATCGGGTACTATGAAACCGATACCGAGGAAGGCGAGCACTGCGGCCGCAGCACCGGCGCGACAGATTACGCCAAGTGCCAGAGCGTCTGGACGCACCTCGACAAGCTCACCGAAAAGCCGCTTGATACCTGTTTCTACTGGCTGCGCACTGCGGGCAAATACTTAACGAAAGCATCCGGCGTTCTGCCGGACGGCCGCGTGTCCATGACGGGCTGGGACGTGGATTACACGGTTCTGGGTATTCGCCCGATGATGCTCGTTGCTGCGAACGCCGTCGCGGAAGGCAAGGTTTCCGAAGACGTTGATTCTGCAATACCCACCGAACCTTCGGACGATGAAAAGGATCAGCCCTTCGAGGTCAAGGTGTCCGCCACCGAATTCCACTACAACCAGAAAGACGTGATATTCACGGCCGATACGGACGTGACGTGGTCGACTTCCGATCCGCGTATTGCAGAGATCGACCCCGAGACCGGCGAGCTGACCATTCACCGCGTGGGTACCGTGACGATTATTGCCACATCCAAGGAGACGGGCGAAACGGTCGAATTCCAGATGGAGATCGAGTACCTCTGGTGGCAGCAGCTGATCCGCATCTTCCTGTTCGGCTGGCTCTGGTATTGATCCGCAAATAAAAAAACAACGGACTGTCGCTAATGCGGCAGTCCTTTTTTATGCTGTGTGTGTGTTGTGTTAAAATGCGGCGTACGCTTTCTGCCATGCGGCGACGGAATCCGCGTCGTACGTTTTCGGCAGCGTGAGCTCCAGACGCGGTTCGGCGCGGCTGCGGCGCACCATCGGCCGCAGGGCGGGGAATCGACGACGGCGTCGTCAGCACGTCGGTTGCCTTGTGCCAGAGGTCGGCGGCGGTCTGCCTGCCGCCGTTGACCTCCTTGGTCGTTTTCGATCGTCTCGTCGCTTTTTGCTCGTCCGCGTCAGATCGTCGACCGTGAACGAAGGAGCAGACGGAGCAGGATCTTCCGACTCCGGAGCGGATTCGTGCCTGTACGGACGTCAAGACGCAAGACGCCGGTGTGCAGATTCGGCTTGACTGCCGGTGGACAGAAATCCCAAGCCGCGTAATCCCACAGGCCAACGCTATAGCGGGAAAGGATCTGCCGGCGACCTCGGCGCAAAACTGCCGCCGACAGAATGACCGATGCCTGTTCGCTGCGAAAAAATGCGTATCGCGTCATAGGGCCGTTTGTGCCGTCCGTAAACTTAAGACGGTTACGCTTGAGCCTTTCTCATTTTGCCTGTAAAAAAGGCTGCCGCACCTTTTCGGTACGGCAGCCTTGCTGCAGTTGGAATGGGTTTATGCGGGAACCTGATTGACCTCCGCCAGGCCCACGGCCGCAGAGCGAAGGATCGTCGTGTCGGTCGTGTTGGTCAGATCGTCATGGTTGACGTCGCCTGCGAACAGATTCGCGGAGCCCTCCGGATACGTAACCGTACCGGCGCTGAGTGCGCGCATCTGCGTGATGTCGTTCGCGTTCATCATGCCGTCGCCGTCCAGATCGCCGAAGATGACGAGCTTGTACTCCTTCACGGTCTCGCCGGTGTTGTCATTGATCAGCGTGACGGTCGTACCCGTGCCGGCCGCAACCGTGTCATACTCCAGATGGCCGTTGCCGACGATCACATAATACTGATCCAGAAGGTTCTCCGTCAGCAGGTTGAAGTCCAGACCGTAGATGAAGCCGCGTTCGTCGTCGATCACGGTCGTGGTGCCTTCCTTGGCGACCAGCTCGACCTTGATATCCTTCCAGACCGCGTACAGCGTAACGGTTTCGTTGGCGTTCGCCGTCAGATTCCGCACCGTCGCTTCATCCGTAAAATCGGGTTCGTCGGCGTCTTTATCCAGTGC
>CADAGA010000092.1 GCA_902787275.1 Oscillospiraceae bacterium
GCGTGCGCGCCGACGGCAAGGTTTTCATATAGCCAATCGCCCATTCTGTGCAGACGGTGTGTCCACGCAGCGCGTTCCTCGTCTTGCAGCAGACGACCGTGATGCGCGAGCGCGTCGTGCAGCGCGATCGCCTGAAAGACCGTGACGCCGCGCCAGTCGGAACCTGCGTCGTTGCGTATGCTGCCGTCCGCGCAGAGCATGTTTTCTCCCCATGCGAACAGCCGTCTTGCCGCGTTCAGATACGTTTCGTCGCCCGTGCGTTCCGCCAGAAGCAGCAGCGGCGCGACCGCGTCGGCGCAGCGTCCGTGGATGCGGCCGCAGGCGGGACAGAGCAGTCCGCCGTCCCGGGTCGGATCGTGCGGCGCGCGGATCTGGTGCGCGACCAGTGCGTCGCACCATTGCCGCAGCAGCGCAAACAGCGCCTGTTCCGCGTCCGCTCGTTTCAGGATCATGCCGTCACCTCCCGTCGTTCTGCTCTCATCATATCACGTTCCGGAGGCGTTGACAAGCGTTTGTCACACGCGCACGGAGGAAAACGCGCTGTGCGCGGCTGATTGACAAGAAAGGAATATATGATATAATAAAATAGTTATAGTATCTGCGGAAAGGCGGAGAGGAAATGGCAAAGATCTTGGTGACCGGGGGCGCGGGGTATATCGGCTCGGTGCTGACGCCGATGCTGCTGCGGGAAGGGCACGAGGTGACGGTGCTCGACAGCTTTCTTTACCGGCAGACGTCTTTGCTCGACTGCTGCGGGAACGACGCGTTCCGCATCCTGCGCGGCGATTGCCGCGACGAGGCGCTTGTTTCGCGTGCGCTGGACGGACAGGAGTTCGTCATCCCCTTGGCTGCGATCGTCGGATTCCCCGCCTGCGACAACGACAGGACCGCCGCAAAGACGGTCAATCAGGACGCGGTCGAGATGCTGCTGCGGCTGAAAGCGCCGGAGCAGAAGGTCATCTTTCCCTGCACCAACAGCGGCTACGGTCTCGGGCAGGGGCAGACGTACTGCACCGAAGAATCGCCGATCTCTCCGATCACGCTCTACGGGCGCACGAAGATGGCCGCCGAAGCTGCGGTGCTCGCTTCGGGAAACGCCGTCGCGTTCCGTTTTGCCACGCTCTTCGGCGCTTCTGCGCGCATGCGCACCGATCTTCTGGTCAACGATTTCGTCTACCGCGCCGTGTTTGACCGCACGCTCGTGGTGTTCGAGGGGACGTTCATGCGAAACTATCTGCACGTGCGCGACGCCGCGAACGCGTTCCTGTTTGCCATCGACCACTTTGACGAGATGAAAGGACAGACGTTCAACTGCGGTCTGAGCGACGCGAATCTCTCGAAGCTCGAGCTGTGCGAAAAGATCAAGGAGCACGTTCCCTCGTTCGTCTATCTGCAGGCGCCGGTGGGCGAGGACCCCGACAAACGCAACTATCTTATCTCCAACGAAAAGATCGAACGGCTCGGCTACCGCACGCGGTATTCGCTCGATTTCGGCATCGAGGAACTGCTGAAGGTCTATGCCATCCTCAAAAAATCTTCCTACGGAAATGCGTGATACGATGAAGCTGCTGGAAATCATACAGCCGGATTTCTCTTTTGCGGACGACCGCGGTCTGCTGGTGCAGATCGCACACGGGGACGTCGCGCAGGTCAACGCCGTTTTCACGAAAAAGGGCGCTGTGCGCGGGAATCTGCATTACCACAAGAGCGCGAAGGAAACGTTCTATATCCTTACGGGCAAAGTGCGCGTCTCCCTTTCGCTCGGTGAGGCGTCGGAGGAATACGTCTTCGGCGCGGGCGACGCGTTCCGCATCCCGGAGAACGTGCGGCACACGTTTGCGTATCTGGAGGACACCTATCTCGTGGCACTGTATTCGGCATGCGTGGAGCTGCCGGACGGCACAAAGGATATTTACACATGAGACAGAACGGAGAAAACGCCCGGAAAAACGTATATTTCGTGCAGGTCGGATTCGGCTTTGACGGCTCCGTCTACCTTCCCTATGCCGTCGGCACGCTGATCGCCAACTGCATGCGCTATCCGGAGATCGTCGGGGCTTACGCGTTTCCCGACATCATTTTCTACAGGGAAAAGCTCGCCGACGCCATGCAAAAGATCCGCGATCCCTATCTCGTCGCGTTTTCCTGCAGCGTGTGGAACATCGAATACAACAAGGCGCTTCCTGCAGCGTGTGGAACATCGAATACAACAAGGCGCTCGCACGCCTGATCCGCAAGGCGTACCCGGAGTGCACGATCGTTTTCGGCGGACACAATACCGGCACGGGACCGGAACTGCTGCAGGAGGAAAGCAGCATCGATATCCTGCTGTTCGGCGAGGGCGAGGAGGCGTTCGCAGAGCTTTTGCGCAAGCTCCCGCAGGGCGATCTGCGCGACGTACCGTCCATCGCGTTCCGCGACAACGGCGAGGCCGTCTGTACGCCGAAGCTTGTGCCCGGCTCTCTTCACGATCTGCCGTCGCCGTATCTCAGCGGCGTGTTCGACCGTCTCCTTACGGAATATCCGGACATGGATTTCCTGTCCGTGCTCGAAACGAACCGCGGCTGCCCGTACGCCTGCGCGTACTGCGACTGGGTGAATGAAAAGAACATGCGCTTTTTCCCGATGGAAAAGGTCAAGGAAGAGATCCTTTGGCTTGCGCGGCACAAGGTGGCGTACTGTTTCTGCGGCGATTCCAATTTCGGCATGTTCCCGCGCGATCTGGAGATCGCGGCGTTTCTGGTCGAGACCAAAAAGAAGTACGGATATCCCGAAGTATTCCGCCCATGCTATGAAAAAAACAGTGCCGACCGCGTCTTTGAGATCTGCTCGCTGCTCAACAGCGTGCAGATGGACAAGGGCGCCACGCTCGCGTACCAGACGCTCTGTCCCGAGGCGCTTGAGAACATCGGCCGTTCCAATCTGACGATGGAGCATTTTGCAGGTCTGCTGCGCAAATACAACGAGGCGCAGATCCCGACGTATTCGGAGCTGATCCTGGGGCTGCCGGGCGAAACGTACGAGAGCTTTTCCCGCGGTATCTGCCGCCTTCTCGAAAACGGCCAGCACAATTCGCTGAGCGTGTACCATTGCGAGATGCTTCCGAACTCGGCGATGGCCGACCCGGCGTATATCAAAAAACACGGGATCCAGGTGATCCGTGTCTCGTTCAATCATATTCATTCCGCACCGAAAAACGACGAGGAGATCAGGGAGTATTCCTATCTCGTGCGCTCGACCGCAACCATGAGTCCGGACGACTGGGTGCGCGCCAATCTGTTTTCCGTCTGCGTGCAGTGCTTCCACGCGCTGGGCTTTTTGCGCTGCTTTGCGATCTGGCTGCACGAGGAAAACGTCGCCGATTACTACACGTTCTATTCGGGACTGCTGCAGTACCTGCTCGCGTCCGACGGCACGCTCGGCGCGCTCTGGCGTGAATTCCGACGCCGGTACGACGATTCCCTCGGCGGCGAATGGAATTATTACAATCCGCGGTTCGGCGACGTGACGTGGTTCTTCGAGGAGGGCGCGTTTCTGGAATGTGTCGACCGTCCCGAGCAGGCGTTCGACGAGCTGATGGCGTATCTGCGGCGGTTCGATATCCCGGACGCGCTGTTTGCGGAGCTTCTGCGGTATCAGAAACGCATTTTGCGTCTGCCGGTGTTCGATGACCGCGAGGAGGTATTCTCCTACGATTTTCCGACCTACTTTGACAAAGCAAAAAAGTGCGAGCGCTCCGCATTGGAACGCCGCACCATTCACGTTCGCGTCAGACCGCGCACGCAGGTACGCGATCTCAGAGAGTACGCCAAGCAGATCGTCTGGTTCGGACGCCGCAGAGGTCTTTCCGTTTACCATCCGGACGAGCTTGAGGTCACCGGGGAAAAGACCGGGTCATAACGTCTCGGCAAACCGCAGCAGATCCGGAAAAACCTGTACGCCGGGCATATCCGCAGCGTCAGCGAGCAGCACCGGCCGGCATCCGGCGGCAAACGCCGTCTGCACGTCCCGCTGCGTATCGCCGACCATATAGGAGGACGGTATATCGATCCGCAGCTCCTCTGCCGCGCGCAGGATCAGTCCCGGCTTCGGTTTGCGGCAGTCACAGTCCGTTTTGTACGCGGGATTCTCTCCCGCAAATCCCTTTTCGGGGTGATGCGGGCAGACGTAGATCCCGTCGAGATACGCACCCTGTTCACCCAGCAGCGCCTCCAGGCGGCAATGGATATCGTCCAGTTCGCGCATCGTGCAGCCGCCGCGCGCGACGACCGGCTGGTTGGTGATGAGGACTGCCAGACGTCCCGTTTCGTTGATGCGGCGAACCGCTTCGGCAGCGCCGTCGATCAGCACCAGATCCTGCGGCCTTGCGACGTCGCCCTTGAATACGTTCAGCGTTCCGTCCCGATCCAGAAACACTGCGGATCGCGGGCGGTTTTTTTGTCTCTTTTCCGGAAGTCCCCGGCGCAGATCGCGCTCGACCTGTGCAAGGCGCTGCGGCGTCCCCATATCCTTGACGTATTCGCAGCTCCTGTAAGCGAAGATCCGGCAGCCGTCGACGTTCGGACGCAGGACGTCTGCGTCGAGATCCATCGGCGCGCGCGCTTCACACCGCGCGAGCAGGCGCGGCGAGAGGATCGCGATGCCGGCGTTGCTCAGGTTGTGCGCGAATTCCGGACGTTCCTTTGCCGGTAGAAAAGCGTTCACACGGCCGTCCGCGTCCGTCGAGAGCCATGCGCTGTCGGCGGGGTGCGTGCTCGGATGGGCGAACAGCGTCGCGTCCGCACGCACCTGCGCGTGGAAACGGAGCATGCTGCCAAGATCGACGTCGAACGCCAGGTCGCCGTTCAGCAGCAGGAAGTCCTCGTGCAGATCCAGATGAAACAGCGCTCCCGCGGTTCCGAGCGGCGTCGTTTCCGTATAGTACGTGACGCGCATGCCGAACCGCTTGCCGCTGCCGCAGAAATCCTTGATCTGCTGCGCGAGATGCCCGCACACGAGCACGACGTCCCGTACGCCTTCGCGCCGGAGCGTTTCCAACTGCCGCTGCAGGATCGGTTTTCCCGAGACCGGTACGAGCGCTTTCGGGATATCGCCGTACAGGGACGCCAGTCTGCTGCCGCGTCCGCCGGCAAGAATCACAGCTTTCATATCGTCCTCTTTTCGATTTACGGAAACACCGCACGCAGAAACAGTGCGGTGTGTTTTTATACGTCGCTGTCAAAAACCGCAGTGACGCCGGATTCCTCAAACGCGAACGGCACGAAACGGATCGTCGGGAACTGCGCGCACAGCGATTCCCGCTGTTCGGCCGGCACGTACAGGAGCATATAGCCGCCGTTTCCCGCGCCGAGCAGCTTGCCGCCGTAGGCGCCCGCACGCAGCATCTGCGCGTAGAGCGTGTCGATCGCGTCGGTCGTGATCTGGCTCGACAGCGTGCGCTTGAGCAGCCATTCCTCGTGCAGCAGACGACCGAAATCGTCCGTCTTTCCGCTTTCCAGCAGACGCAGGGCTTCGTCCGTCATCGTTTTCATTTCATGCAGCGTCGCGGTTTTGGATCGGACGTTTTTCTGCTGTTCCTCGGACACCAGACCGGAGAACCGTGAAAGACCGGTGAACGCGAGGATCAGGTTGTCCTGCAGCTGCCGTTTGGTTTTCTCCGGGATCTGCACGGGGGAAACGTCGAATCCGTCTGCGGACATCCGGATGCGGTTCAGCCCGCCGAAGGCCGCCGCGATCTGATCCTGCACGCCGCCGCTTTCGGCGCACAGCTCCCGTTCGAGATAGATCGCTTCCTTTGCCAGCGTCATGCGGTCGGCAGCTTCGCCGTGCATTCTGTGCAGGCCGTGCAGCAGCGCGACCGCGAACGAAGAGCTCGAACCGATGCCGGAGCGCGCCGGAAGGTCGGCTTCGTAGTTGATCTGGATGCGTTCGGTCGGGATATACTGCAGCGCCGCGCGGATGAGCGGGTGACGCACTTCCCGTGCCGTGTTGAACCGCTCGATCACGGAATACGTCGCGCAGTTCTCGAAGTCAAAGAACGGCGGCAGATGACGAAGCGTCACGTAGCAGTACTTGTCGATCGTCGTAGAGAGGACCTGACCGCCGTATACGGAATAGTAGTCGTAAAAATCCGTGCCGCCGCCGAAGAAGGAGACGCGGAACGGCGCTCTGATGATCAGCATGTCAGACCTCCAATGCAATGCTTTCGATACGTAAAAGGCGTTTCAGTTTTTCGTTGTCCATGCAGGCGCAGTCCGCGCGCGCGTCCTTGAAAAAGCGTCTGCCCTCCTGCACGGAGAGCTTGCGTACCAGTGAAACGGGGGCGCCGGCCTTTTCGGCGAGCAGCAGCCCGATCTCGTATTTCGTGTAGCCTCTGTCGCCGCAGACGTTGATCGTTTCCGCCGGCAGCTCCGCCTCCGACAGGCGCACGAGCAGTCCGGCTGTCGTTTGGTAGCTGAGCGCGGAACGCACCATCCCGTCGATCATCTTGATCGGCTCGCCGTTTTGCAGGCGCTGGACGGACGAGTCGTAAAAGTTCGGCTTTTCGCACAAGGACGGCCCGACCAAAAACGGGAACCGCAGCACGGTAAAACCGCTTGCGCGCACGATGGCTTCCGCCTCGGCCTTCTGCTTTCCGTATTCGTTGACCGGCAGCAGGGGATCGTCCTCCGCAAAGCGCGGATGCCGTTCGTCGTTCTCGCCGTACACGCAGTCCGTCGACGCAAAGAACAGCCGCCGGACGTTTAAGCCGCAGGACAGGAAACGCCGCAGGCCGACAATATTGACTTCGCGCGCTGCGTCAGGATCGGCGAACACGGCGTCGATGTTGTGCTGCGCCGCGAAATAGAACACGGTCAGCGGCTCCCCCGCGCAAACGGACGCGAGGCGTGCAAGATCCCGTTCGGAACGCACGTCGCAGGCGAGCCGCCGGACGTGCTCCGAAGTGACTGCCGCAGGGATCTCCCGCGACGTTACGGCGAGGATCGGCTCGTTACGGTCCGCCAGCGCACGCAGCAGATGTCTGCCGAGAATCCCGCATCCGAAAATCAGGATCATACTTTCCTCTTATCTCCTTCGACACATGGGTAGTTCGGTTCTTTTGCAGTATAACATAATCCCGTGAAGGAATCAAGAAAAAAGAGGCTCCTTCACGAGGAAGGGGCCTCTCGCTTTTTCTGTTTTTTCAGATCCTGCGTTCGCGTCGGATCGTTTGCAGCAGCGCCGTGCAGCCTTCGAGGATGTCGTCGTACGTTTGGTCGAAGTCACCGGTGTACCACGGGTCGGCGATGTCGCGATCCGGCAGCAGCGGCTGCGCCTTGTCCGCGTCCGTGCCGACGAGCCGCCGCAGCAGTGTGCGGTTGGACGCGTCCATCAGGAAAACGTAATCATATTCCCGTATCTCACGCGCCGTCACCTGCCGCGCGGCACGCCGCGTGAACGGGACGTGCATCTGCGTCAGCTTCTTGCGCGCGGGCGGGTACGTGTCGTGACCGATCTCCTCGCGTGTGATGGCGGCGGAATCCGTCTCGATCCTGTCCGACAGACCGGCTTCGCGCACAAGCTCCCGCATGATGAATTCCGCCATCGGGCTGCGGCAGATGTTGCCGTGGCAAAGAAAGAGAATCCGGATCATGCATTTCCTCCGCTGTGTTTCAGCGCGCGCAGCGCGTTGAGGATCGCCAGCACGCAGACGCCCACGTCGGCGAACACCGCCAGCCAAAGACCCGTCAGACCCAGTGCGCTGAGGACCAGCACGGCTGCCTTGACCGCGAGCGCGAACACGATGTTCTCGCGCACGATGCGCATCGTACGCCGGGCGATCGCGCGCACGGTGACGAGCTTTTTCATTTCGTCCGTGATGAGCACCACGTCCGCCGCTTCGATCGCGGCGTCGCTGCCGAGCGCGCCCATCGCCACGCCGACGTCGGCGCGCGCGAGCACGGGCGCGTCGTTGAGACCGTCGCCCACGTAGACCGTCTTGCCCTTTTCCGCATTCAGGATCTTTTCAAGCTCCGTCACCTTTTCCGCCGGCAGCAGCTCCGCGTGCACCGCGTCGAGCGAGAGCGCTCTGGCCGTCGCTTCGGCGGCGCTTTTGCGGTCGCCGGAGAGCATGACCGTCCGCAGACCGCTCTGCTGCAGGGCGCGGATCGTCTCGGCGGCATCCGGCTTGATGCGGTCGGACACGACGATAGATCCGGCGTAGACGCCGTCCGACGCGACGTGCACGACCGTACCGATGCTGCTTTGCTGCGGACAGTCGATGCCGTTTTCCCGCATCAGCGCAGCGTTGCCGGCGAGCACTGCTTTGCCGCAGACGGTCGCACCGACGCCCTTGCCCGCGTAGGCTTTGACGTCTGAGACCTGCGATTCTTCAGGCAGATCCGCACACGCTTTGCGCAGCGAGGCGGCGATCGGATGCGAGGAGAACTGCTCCGCGCCTGCCGCCAGGCGCAGCAGTTCGGCAGATTCGACGCCGAACGGGGCGATCTCCGTCACCTCGAACACGCCTTCGGTCAGCGTGCCGGTTTTGTCCATCACGATTGCAGACGCGTCGCACAGCGCCTCGAGATAAGCGCTGCCCTTGACCAGGATACCATGTTTCGACGCGGCGCCGATCCCGCCGAAAAAGGACAGCGGCACCGAGATCACCAGCGCGCAGGGACAGGAGACCACGAGAAAGTTGAGCGCGCGGTAGATCCAGCCGCCGAACGGCTCATGCAGCACGAGCGGCGGCACGACGGCCAGCAGCAGCGCAAGCACGACGACCGTCGGCGTATACCACGCGGCGAAACGCGTGATGAAATTTTCCGAACGTGATTTGCGCGCGGCCGCGTTTTCGACGAGCTCCAGTATCTTGCTGGCAGTCGACTGGGCGAACGGTTTATCCACGCGGATCTCCAGCGTGCCGTCGAGATCGATGCATCCGCTGTGCACCGCGTCGCCCTCCCGTACCGTGCGCGGCACGGATTCACCCGTGAGCGCGGACGTGTCGATCTGCGCCGAGCCGGACAGCACCGTGCCGTCGAGCGCGATGCGTTCGCCCGCCGCGACCAGCAGCACGTCGCCGATCGCGACGTCCTCGGGCGCGACGGTCTCGCTGCCGTCCGCCGTTTTGCGGCGCGCGGTGTCGGGGCAGATGTCCATCAGGTCTTTGATGGAGCGGCGCGAACGCTTGACCGCCATATCCTCGAACAGCTCGCCGATCTGATAAAACAGCATCACGGCCGCGGCTTCCGGGTATTCTCCGACGACAAACGCGCCGAGCGTCGCGATGCTCATCAGGAAGTTTTCATCGAACACTCTGCCGTGCAGGATGTTTCGTCCCGCTTTCCACAGCACGCGGTACCCCGTCAGCAGATACGACGCGACACAGACGACGAGCGTCGGGATCGTTTGGTCGAAATGATGCAGCGTCAATCCTGCCGCCAGCAGTACGGCGGCGACGGCGATGCGCGCGATGCGGCGTTTCATCGCGAAACCTCCCGCACCGTGACGTCCG
>CADAGA010000093.1 GCA_902787275.1 Oscillospiraceae bacterium
GTCGAGCGCCGTCTCGAACGCCGCCCTGGTCGGATAGTCCGCCTTGGACAGCACGAGCGTTTCGACGCCGTGATTCTTTGCACGCGTGAGCGCGTAAGCGTCCGGGTTGTTGGACACGACGAGCGCCACCCTGCCGCTGCGGAGCGTTCCGGCGTCCTCGGCGTCGAGGATCGCCTGCAGGTTGGTGCCGCCGCCCGATACGAGTACCGCGACCTTTACCATAAGATCACCCCGTCGTCCGCACGGACGATCTCGCCGATGATATACGCGTCCTCGCCGTTTGCGCGAAGGATCTGCAGCGCTTTGTCCGCATCCTCCTTCGAGACGACGACGCTCATGCCCACGCCCATATTGAACGTGTTGAACATATCGCGCTCCGTGATGCCGCCGCGCTCGGCGATCAGGTCGAAGATCGGCAGCACGCGCACGGCCGCCTTTTCGATCTTTGCCGAGAAGCCCTTCGGCAGGGAACGCGGGATATTTTCATAGAAACCGCCGCCCGTGATGTGGGACACGGCCTTGACCGTCACCGCGTCGAACAGGGCAAGCATGGGCTTGACGTAGATCTTGGTCGGCGTCAGCAGCGTTTCGCCGATCGACTTGCCGCCGAGCTCCGCGACAGGAGCCGTCAGGTCGCTGTGCTCGACGTCGAACACGCGGCGCACCAGCGAAAAGCCGTTGGAATGTACGCCGGACGACGGCAGCGCAAGGATCACGTCGCCCTCTTTCACGGTACCGTTGTCGAGGATCTTCGGCTTGTCCACGACGCCGACGGTGAAGCCCGCCAGATCGTATTCGTCCACGGGATAGAAGCCGGGCATCTCCGCCGTTTCGCCGCCGATGAGCGCCGCGCCGGACTGCACGCAGCCCTCCGCCACGCCGGACACGATCGCCGCGATCTTCTCCGGCACGTTCTTGCCGCAGGCAATATAGTCAAGGAAAAACAGCGGCTTCGCGCCGCAGCAGATGACGTCGTTGACGCACATCGCCACGCAGTCGATACCGACCGTGTCGTGCTTGTCCAGCAAGAACGCGAGCTTCAGCTTGGTGCCCACGCCGTCGGTGCCGCTGACGAGCACGGGCTTTTCCATGCCCGCGACAGGAAGCTCGAACAGGCCGCCGAAGCCGCCCACGCCGTCGAGCACGCCGCTCGTCACGGTGCGCGCGATGTGCTGCTTCATCAGTTCGACCGCCTTGTAGCCGGCGGTGATGTCGACGCCCGCCGCTGCGTAAGCGTCCGACTTGGAATTCTTGTTCATGGGATTACTCCTTTCCGTTCCAGCAGTAGGTGCACAGCTTGCACGGTTCGATGCCGATGGCCTCGATGATGCCGTCCAGAGACTGAAACTCCAGCGACGCCAGATGCAGATCCTTGCAGATCGCCTCGCGCAGCTTTCTGCCGCGCTCGGTGTTGTAGTCGCTGTATTCGTCGATATGGTTGAAGCCTTCCTCCCCTTCCAGCGCCATGATCGTGCGCCGCGCGATCAGCTCCATGTCGCTCGTAGCGCGGGAGAAGTTGAGGTATTTGCAGCCGAACATGATCGGCGGGCAGGCGGAACGCATATGTACGGCTTTCGCGCCGCTGTCATACAGGAACTCCACCGTTTCCCGAAGCTGCGTGCCGCGCACGATGGAATCGTCCACAAACAGCAGGTTCTTGCCCTCGATCAGATCCGGCACGGGGATCTGCTTCATCTTGGCGACCTTGTTGCGCTGCGTCTGGCTGGTGGGCATGAAGCTGCGCGCCCAGGTCGGCGTGTACTTGATAAACGCGCGGGCGAACGGGACGCCGCTCTCGTTGGAATAGCCGATCGCGTGGGGCGTTCCGGAGTCGGGCACGCCGCCGACGTAGTCGATGTTTTCCGCGTTGCCGACTTCCCTGTCGTGCCGCGCCATGATGTGACCGTTGCGGTAGCGCATCATCTCGACGCTCACGCCCTCGTAGGACGAGGTGGGGTAGCCGTAATAACTCCACAGGAACGAACAGATGCGCATCTGCTTTCCGGGCGGGACGAGCTGCGTGATGCTGTCCGCCGTCATCTGCACGACCTCGCCGGGACCGAGCTCGCGCTCTTTTTCGTAGCCGAGCTTCTGATAGGCGAAATCCTCGAACGCGGCGCAGTAGCCGTCCGCGTTTTTGCCGATAACGACCGGCAGTCTCCCCAGAAGGTCGCGCGCCGCGATCAGCGCGCCGTCCGACGTGAGGATCAGAATGGAGGCCGTACCGTCGATCTCTTCCTGCGCGAAGCGGATGCCCTCGCCGAAGCTGCTCTTCTGGCTGATGAGCGCCGCGACCAGCTCCGTCGAGTTGACGCCGCCGCCCGTCATGGCGTTGAAGTGGCCGCCGGAAGAGGAAAGATATTTGTCGATCAGCTCGTCGGCGTTGTTGATGACGCCGATGATGCAGATCGCGAACGTACCGAAATCGGAACGGATCAGCAGCGGCTGCGGATCGAAGTCGCTGATGCAGCCGATCGCGCTGTTGCCGCGCATTTCCTCGAAAACATGTTCAAACTTGGTACGGAACGGAGAATTCTCGATGTTGTGAATGTCCCGCTGCAGACCGATCTGCTCGTCGTATGCCGCCATACCGCCGCGCCGCGTGCCGAGATGCGAATGGTAATCGGTGCCGAAAAAGACGTCGGAAATCACGTCATGCCGGCTGACCGCGCCGAAAAATCCGCCCATAGTGTCCTCCTGAAGCAAGTATGAAGTGTGAAGTGGTTTTTATTTGAACTGTGCCGAAATGGCCGCGTCCTTTTCGAGGACCTTCTGCGCGTCTGCCCTGCGCTTCGCGTCGAGCTTTTCCGCCAGCGCCGCGTCCTCGACGGCAAGGATCTGGATAGAAAGCAAAGCGGCATTGACTCCTCCTCCGATCGCAACAGTCGCTACGGGGATGCCGGAGGGCATCTGGACTGTGGACAGAAGCGCGTCAACGCCGTCAAGATTGCCGGATTTACAGGGTATGCCGATCACGGGCAGGGTGGTGTTTGCTGCGATCGCGCCCGCAAGGTGCGCCGCCATGCCGGCGGCGGCGATCAGAACGCCGAATCCGTTCTCGCGCGCGGAAGCTGCGAATTCCTTTGCCTGCGCGGGCGTGCGGTGCGCAGAATACACGTGCACCTCGAACGGTACGCCGAAGCTCTGCAGCGTGTCAGCAGTCTTCTGCACGATCGGCAGATCGCTGTCGCTGCCCATGATGATGCCGACTTTTTTCAAGAGAAGCGCCCCCTTTTTTGATTGCGAAAAATGAAAAACGGGCAGAACCGCACCCTTGCAGTCCTGCCCAGACGGTCGACAAATTTTCGATACTTTTGCTCCCCCGTGGTCGCCCACAAATCCGTCAGTCACAAAAGCCGTTCTGCACGAAATATTATAATACAGAACGGCCGTTCAAGTCAATAGATTTGTGCATTTTCGGCGGAACAAACAATTTTTATCGCGATTCTTTCGCAGTTCTTATACAACTGAAAATGCAAAGCCGATTTTACTCGTCCGATCGCACGAAATTCACGTCGCGGATGTAAATATGCTTGATCCCGCGGTTGGACGTGTCGCGCTTGTCGATCTCGAACATGCCGAGCGATTTGATGAAATTCGTCAGCTTGCTGTAGCCGTAGTTGCGGCTGTCAAACGCGGGATTCTTGCGCAGGATCATATTGCCCACGTCGCCCAAAAACGCCCAGCCGTCCTCGTCCGCCACGTCGTTGACGGAGTTGCGCACGAGCATGCGGATCTCCTTGGGCACCTTGGTGCGCCGCAGCTGCTGCGGCTCGGGCTTTTTCTTCTCTTCCTCCTGCTCGGACTTGGGCGCGATGATCTCGAGGAAAACGAACCGGTCGCACGCTGCGATGAACGGCGACGGCGTTTTTTCCTCGCCGATGCCGATGACCAGCATCCCCGCCTCGCGCAGACGCGTGGCAAGACGCGTAAAGTCGCTGTCGCTGGACACGATGCAGAATCCGCCGACGCGCTCGGTGTAGAGGATGTCCATCGCGTCGATGATCAGCGTCGAGTCGGTGGCGTTCTTGCCGCTGGTGTAGCGGTACTGCTGGATGGGCGTGATCGCGTTTTCCAGCAGCACGTTTTTCCAGCCCGTCGCCTCCGGCTGCGTCCAGTCGCCGTAGATGCGCTTGATGGTCGGCGTGCCGTAGCGCGCGATCTCCTCAAGCATCGGCTTGACGTAGGTATAGGAGACGTTATCCGAGTCGATCAGAACGGCAAGCTTCAGATTCTCCGCCTGTGTGCTCACTTCTTATCTCCCTTTTTGCCTTTTTTGCCGTCGTCGGTCTTCGGCAGCTTGCCGTTGTCCTTGTAGTCGACGTTGCCGGCGCTGTTTTCGATCTGGCGCAGGATCTCCTCGTCGTCCTTCGCCAGCGTTTCGTGACGGCCCTTGCTGCCGTAGCCGTAGCCGTAGCCGCTGCTGCCGTAGCCGTAGCCGCCGCCGGAGCTGCCGTAACCGTAGCCGCCGGAGCTGCCGTAACCGTAACCGCCGGAGCTGCCGTAGCCGTAGCCGTTGCCGTAACCGTAACCGCTGCCGTAACCGTAACCGCTGCCGTAGCCGTAACCGCTGCCGTAACCGTAGCCGCTGCCGTAGCCGTAACCACTGCCGTAGCCGTAGCCGTTGCCGTAGCCGTAGCGGCTGCCATAGCCGTAGCGGGAGTGGCCGTACTTGCCGTTCGAGCTGTAGCGGCTGTAGTATCTTCTGTAGCGATAGCCCTTGCGGCGGTAATACTTGTTGGAGCCGGAGTCCTCGGTCATCGTCAGCACGAAGCCGGCGACGTCAATATCGGCCGCATAGATCTCCGCGAGCGTATCGTTGATGTCGTTGATCTTCGCATAGTCGTTGCGCGAGACGAAGACGATCTCGTCGATGATGTCGCCCAGCACCAGGCTGTCGGTAACGACGTGCGTCGGCGGCGTATCGACGATGATGAAGTCGAATTCCGCACGCGCCTGTTCAAACACGTCCTTGACCTTCTGCGAGTCGAGCACTTCCGTCGACTTGGTCGTGACGCCGCCGGTCGGCAGCACGAAGATGCCCTGCGACTTGATGAACTTGATGGAGTCCATATAGGTGGACTTGCCGCGGATGATCGGGATCATGCCGACCTGCTTGTCGTCCTTGACGCCGACCGTATTCAGAACGGCGGGTTTACGCAAGTCGCAGTCGACCAGCAGCACGGACTTGCCCTTCTGCGCGAGCGCGCAGGCGATGTTGGTCGAAACGGTCGTTTTACCTTCATCCTCGAAGGTGCTCGTGATGGCGAAAACCTTGCTGCCCTTGTCGGACGCGAGGTTCTCGATCTTCGTTCGGATCGCCTTGAAGCTCTCGACGAAGTTGAACGTGACCGAGCTCTCGTCCGTGATCAGAATGCCGTTCTTCGGCTTTTTCTTTTTCTTCATCTGCCCCTGCGCGATCTCCACGGTCGGGACGGAGCCGAGATAGCGCGCGTTGATCTTCGTGCGCGCCTCGTCGGAATTCTTGACGGTCTTGCTCATCAGGTCGACCGCGATCACGAGACCGGCCACCAGGATCGCGCCGAACGCGAAACCGATCATGCCGTTGCGCGACGCGACGTCGGCGTTGATGATATACGGCGCCGTCGGACGGATCATGACCTTGATGCCGATGGTGCTGTCGAACTGGTGCAGATATTCCGGATACTCGTTGATGATGACCACGATCGCGTTGGCGCACAGGTCCTTGTTTGTGCTCGTCACGGTGATCTTGAAGATGCCCGCCTCGTCCGTCGTCGTCAGGCTGACGGCGTTGCGGATCGTGTTGGCGCTGTATTCACCGCCGAGATCCGCCGCGATCAGATCCATCATGTCGTCGGACTGCAGATAGTGCTGATACAGCGACGCATCGGTGCGGTTGTAGTGCTTGACCTGCTCCTTGATGCTGATGATGTTGCCATCGTTGTCGGTGGTCGTGATGTACGTCTTCGTGGTGAACGCCAGCGTCGTCTGGGTGGAGTACATCCGCACGTAAGTCGCCTTGGTGTACAAAAACGCACACGTTCCGACGATCACACCGACGAGCAGGATCGCCCAGAGCCGCCGCCACAAAAGGCGCAGCAGGCGAAAAATATCCAGATTGGCGAGCATGTTGGCCGCCATGACGCCGGCGGAGGGAGGTGTCGTGCCGCCCGCGCCCGCGTTGCCGCTGTAATTCATCGGCATATCTACTCTTTCTTGCATGGTAACTCCTTCTTTCCGGAATTCTATCCGTCGTAACGGCGTCTGCGCAGCTCGGTCCGACGGATGCGCGGCAAATCCTTGTTTGCCAGCACATGGAACGGCGCAGTATATAACATGTAGTCCAGACTCTCCCGCGGGATGTCCGGTGGGAAGCTGCGGATCATCCGCAGCAGATCGTTCGCGCGGCCGAGATGGGAGTGCGCGTCCGTGGCGATGATGCTCGCCGCGTTGTGCCGCACCATGCGGTACGCCAGGTCGAACTCCGCGAATCCGGTCAGTCCCGCAAGACTGTCGGCATTGACCTGGAAGATCACGCCGCGCTGCACCAGAAAATCGACGAGGCCGAGGTCTGCCTTCAGGAAACTATACCGCTCGGGGTGCGCGACGATCGGCACAAGATCCATTTTGAAGATCGTGTCGATATAGCGGATCAGCCGCCGCGCGCTCACGTCGTGGAATTCGAACTCAACGAGCAGATAGCGGCTGTTGTTGAGCGTCACCTTGTCGAGGTGCTGCGCCGTGTAGATCGAGTCGTCCACAAAAACCTCCGCACCCGGATAGATGCGCAGCTGCAGACCGCGCTTGTCGATCTGCTCGCGCAGCCGCAGGATGCGCTCGTTGCGGTTGTGCACGAACTCGCCGATCTCCTCCGGATTGTATAGGTGCGACGTCGCGGCGATGCGGTCGATGCCGTACTCCACGCCCATCTCGCACAGGCGCATGGATTCGTACATCGTCTCCGGACCGTCGTCGATGTCATATAAAATGTGGGAGTGCAGATCGATCATGCGGACACCTTTTTCATAGTCTCTAATAATTTATTGTATCATAATTGAACTTGCTTTTTCAATAGGTTTTTCGGAAAAAGTTCACGGCTCCACCATGGCGTAGAACCGCTCGATCTCGCCGAGGTTTCCGCCGTAGTCCCGCAGATTTTCCGAAAGGCGCGCGCGAAGATCGGCGTCGGTCAGAAGCCGACGCAGCTTTTCGGCGATGTCGGCAGCGTCGATCCGTGCGATGCAGCCGGTCGCGCCGTCCGCGATCTGGTCGCGCACTGTGGTAAAGTCCGTCGTCAGGATGGGCTTTGCGAAGCACTTGGCCTCCTCGAGCGCGATGGATTTGCCCTCGAAACGCGACG
>CADAGA010000094.1 GCA_902787275.1 Oscillospiraceae bacterium
ACCCGGTGGGGTCTTGTCGACGTGGACGGAAACGAAAAGCCGTCTTATTACGCCGTCAGAAAGGCCTTCGGCAGGATCCGCGGCAAATGCCCGTATTGACTTCGTCCGGAACGTGCCGTCCCCGAAGCGGGGTACGGGCTTGACACGATCCGGCGAACATGGTATATTTTATAAAAAAGCAAAGGAGAAAAAACGGATGAATAAAACGATCAAAAAAATGACGACGTGGCTTTTGGTATTTTGCTTGATCATCAGCTTTGTACCTGTTTTCGGTTCCGCCGCAGCCGCGGAAGGGGAATCGGTCCGGGCGGTTGCGCAGATCGGCGGCAAGTCGGTTCCGGACGAGGATTATACGGAGCTGCCGCCCGCAAACAGCTCCGAGGCCGTATCGGGCGGTCTGTTCGGCGTGCTGCTGCAGTTGTTCCGGGCGATGGGCGAGGGCTTGCGCTCGGTATCCGTCAACGAGCTGCTGAACCTGCCGGCGAACGTGATGGACGATGTGGTGACGTATATCTTCGCCGCTTTCAAGCTCCTCGGGATCGACGTCGGACCGGTGTTTGAAATGATAACGTCCGTTCTCCGCATGAAGTAAGCATAGATCAAAAAATTAAAGCCGCTCCGATAGGAGCGGCTTTTGCTTTTCTTCGGGGAAGCGGGCAAGAACACTGCCCGGCGGTTTTGGGAGGGACGGCGCTTCGCTACGGACTGAACCGGTTCAGAATATCCTCGGCGATCGTCCGGCGAGAAACGCATTTGTCCATCGCCTGTTTTTCGATGAAGCGGTGCGCTTCGGCTTCGTTCATGTTCTCGTGTTCGATCAGCGCCCATTTGGCGCGGTTGACGAGCCGGATCTCCGCCATCTTTTCCTCGATGGAGATCGTTTTCTTTTCCGCCTTGCGCAGCCGTTCGCGCGTGCTGGCCATCCAGCCGAGCGCGGTGCGCATCATGGGCTTGGAGATCGGTTTTGCGAGCGTGAACACCCCGTGTGTCGTCACCTTGCCGCGGATCTCGTCGTGCAGCTCGCTGCGCACCAGAAGCAGCGCGACGCCGGTCCCGGAGCTGCAGACGTCGATCGCGAAACGCACGCCCATATCGTCCGGCAGCGGCGCGTTGACGATCACGAAATCGTACGCGCGCGCGGCGTATTCCCGTTTTGCCGCGCTGACGTTGGAAACGGTTTGTACGGAAAGGAGACCGGCTTCGGAGAAAAGCGCATGCAGCGACGCGTTGAACGTCTCGGATGCGGAAACGAGCAGTACCGAATAGGCGCGTTCTTCAAGCGGCATAGGCTTTCCTCCTTTCTGAAACAGTGAAGTGATTCTTTTACTTTCCGCAGAAGCTGTCCAGGATAGCCTGCGGGATATATTTCCGGATAAAGGGGCTGACCTGGGCGAGCTGACGCGCTTCGCCGAGACTGCCCGGAAGCTTGCGCAGCTGCGAGAGCGTCTGCGCGTCCGCCGTGAACAGGTTGAAATCGGCTGCCGGTTCGAGCGGGTATTCGTTCAGCAGACCGTCCAGCGACGCCCGGATCATCAGCGCGAACGCAAGATAAGGATTCGCGGTCGGATCGGCCGAGCGCAGCTCCATGCGCTGATACTCGCCGACCGCAGCGGGGATACGCACGAGCTGCGAACGGTTTTCGCGCGACCAGGTGATGTACGACGGGGCTTTCTGCTTGCCCAGACGCGCGTACGCGTTTTCGGTCGGATTCAGGAACAGCGTCATGTCGCCGATGTTTTTGAGGATGCCCGCGATCATGTGCCGCGCCAGCGTTTCGTCGCGCGGCTGAATGGACGCGTTGATGTGGAATCCGTTGCCGGGCGCGTTTTCCAAAGGCTTCGCGGAGAAATCGGCGCACAGACCGTTTCGGTGTGCGACCGTCTTGACGACCGTCTGGAACGTCATCGTGTTGTCGGCGGCAGTCAAAGCGTCCGCGTAACGGAAGTCGATCTCGTTTTGCCCGGGACCTTCCTCGTGGTGCGAGCTTTCGGGGCGGATGCCCATCTGCTCGAGCGTCAGGCAGATTTCACGCCGCACGTTCTCGCCGTGGTCGTCCGGCGCGATGTCCATATAGCCTGCCTCGTCGCACGGCTCCTTGGACGGCTTGCCGTTCTCGTCCAGCCGGAACAGATAGAACTCCTGCTCCGCGCCGAAGTAGAACCGGTAGCCGGCGTCTTTGGCCGCCTGCATGGCGTTGCGAAGCAGCGCGCGCGTATCGCACTCGAACGGCGTGCCGTCCGGATAGGTGACGGTCGAATACATCCGCACGACGCGACCGGTCTCCGGCCGCCAGGGAAGCGCGGCGAGCGTGTCCGGTTCGGGATGCAGCAGCAGATCGCTGTGCGACACGCTGCCGAAGCCGCGGATCGCCGAAGCGTCAAACGCGATGCCGTAGTCGAATGCGCGCTGCAGCTCGTCCGGCATGATCGATATATTCTTTTGTCTGCCGAACACGTCGCAGAACGCCAGACGGATGAACTTCACGTCCTCCTCTCTGGCATACTGTACGATCTCATCCTTGGAATACAGCATAAGGATCCTCCTATGGTCAGTTCATAACATACATTTGTCGGTACGGGTTGCTGCTGTCCGGCGTAACGACGGTGAACGGCGCGTCCAGAACGGCCTCGGCGTCGAGACCGAACACGGCGCAGTAGTCGCCCAGCCGTTCCCGCAGTTCAGCGAGATCGTCCGCTCCGGCGGGTTTGGCCGTGACCTGATCCGGGAAACGGACGTCCCGGCAGTCGGAGCGCAGGAACATCTTGCCGCCGTGCATTCCCGTGCAGGGGAAGAACCCGACGATCTTTTTGTCCGTATCCAGCCCCAGCACGATGATCGTGCCGCCCGCCTGATACTCGCCGAGAAAGCTGCCTGCCGCACCGCCGATGACCAGCAGCGGCGATTTGTCGCGGTAGGCCTTCATGTGGATGCCGGCGCGGTAGCCCGCGTCGCCGCGCACGAAGATCTCGCCTCCGCGCATGGCGTAGCCCGCCGCGTCGCCGATGCTGCCGTGGATGACGATCCGTCCGGCGTTCATCGTGTCGCCGACGGCGTCCTGCGCATTGCCCGCGACGGTGATCGTGCCGCCGTTGAGATAGGCACCGAGCGCGTTGCCCGGCACGCCCTCGATGCGGATGTGCTTTCCCGACATACCCGCAGCGATGAAGCGCTGCCCGCAAAGACCCGTCAGCGTGCAGTCACCGTCCGCTTCACGCAGGACCGCGTTGACCGCACGGTGCTCCAGTTTGCTCACATCAGGCATTATACCACACCTCCGAAGCATTTTGTTCTCATTTCCGAAGAAAAAGCAGCAGATGTCGCTGTTTTTTTCATTTTTTCAAAATCGATGCTGCTCAAAGGCGTCCGATTTCGGATCAGAGACGTGTACAGCCCCGCACGCGTCGTATCGCCGATCAGGATAAAGCCCTTCAGCAGGTCGTCTTTTGTATACAGCTTTTTGCATCCGTTTTCGGAGACCTGCGCGGATTCCTCGCCCGCGTAAACGCCCGCCGTCATGGTATGCAGACCGAAGAACCCGATGGCGTTCATGGGGATGGCACTGTCGAAAACGGCCGTGCCGCCGGCCATGTTCACGCCCGCCGTAAAGCCCTGCATATAGGCGTTCGGCAGAATGGCGAGCACCCGTTTCTGTCCGCAGGAAGCGTCCGTGCCCTCGGCGCAGTCTCCCGCGGCGAAGATACCGTTTACCGTCGTTTTCATATCGTCTGCGACGAGGACGCCGCGGTTCGTTTCGCAGCCGCATGCCTTCGCAAGCGCCGTATTGGCACGCACGCCGACCGCCAGCACGAGCACGTCGAATTCGATCGTTTCGCCGTTTTTCATGTGCGCCGTCTGTCCGTCGAAGCGTTCGACCGTGTTCGTCAGCAGGAACCGCACGCCGTTTCGTTCGAGATGCGATTGCAGGATGGATGCGGAATCCGCGTCGAGGATGCTCGGCAGCACGTGATCCGCCAGATCGCAGACCGTGATCGACGAAGCGCGTCCGTGCAAGCCCTCGGCGCACTTGAGCCCGATCAGTCCCGCGCCGACGATCAGCACGCGCTTCGGCGTCTGCGTCGCGCGTTCGAGTGCGAGCGCGTCGTCGAGCGTCATGAAGCAAAGCGCCTCCGGCACGCTGTCCAGTCCCGCGATCGGCGGGACAAACGGCGCGGAACCGGCCGCAATGCAAAGGGCAGTGTACGGCAGAGCCGAACCGTCGTCCAGCGTGACCGTCCGTTTTGACGGGTCTGCGCTCACTGCCGTTTTGCCGTACAGCACGCGGCAGCCGTTCTTTTCATAAAAGTCCGCGTCCCGATACTGCATGCGGGCAAGGTCGGTTTTTCCTTCGAGGTAGTAAGAGATCAGCGGGCGGCAGTAGACGGGGTGCGTTTCCTGCGAGACGACGGTGATCCTGCCGTCCCGGTCAACGCTGCGGATGCCTTCGATGCAGCCGACAGCCGCGACGCCGTTTCCGATGATGAGATAGTCGTTCATGCGTCTTCCTCCCGTTCCTCATAGACGATCGCGCGGTTCGGACAGCCCGTGACGCACGCCGGCGCTCCGCATGCGTTTTCAAGACACAGCTCGCACTTCTGCATGACGCCGTTTTCGTTCGGTGAAAGCGCGCCGTACGGGCAGACCAGTACGCACGTCAGGCATCCGACACACTTTGTCTGATCGATCCGCACCACGCCGTCCTGCTTGCGGATCGCGCCCGCGATGCAGCTTTTGACGCACAGGGGGTCCGTGCAGTGGCGGCAGGAGACGGCGTACGTGATCGCGTCCTCGCCCTCGACGTGGATGCGCGGATAGATGGGCTTTCCTTTGAGCGCCGACGCCATATCCTGCATGCCGGAATTGGCGAATGCGCAGTTGTATTCGCAAAGGTGGCAGCCGAGGCACCACGCTTCGTTGACGTATACTCGTTTCATGTTCATTCCCCCGCATGCGCGATCCCGAGGATCTGCAGTTCCTTTTCCGTAAGACCTACCCCGCGCAGCATCAGACGGTTGCCGCGCAGCGCCTCGACGGAGTTGATGCCCATGCCGCCCATCAGTTCCTTGATCTCGTGCCGCCATGCGTTCATCAGATTGACAAGCCGTTCGCTGCCGACGTCCGGATTCAGGCGCTTGACGAGATCCGGTCGCTGTGTGGCGATGCCCCAGTTGCATCTGCCGGTCTGGCACGTGCGGCAAAGATGGCAGCCGAGCGCCAGAAGCGCCGAGGTCGCGATATAGCACGCGTCCGCGCCGAGCGCGATCGCCTTGACCACGTCCGAAGCGCTGCGCACGGAACCGCCGACGACGAGTGAGACCTCGTTTCGGATGCCCTCGTCGCGCAGCCGCTGGTCGACCGCCGCGAGCGCAAGCTCGATGGGGATGCCCACGTTGTCGCGGATGCGCGTCGGCGCGGCTCCCGTTCCGCCGCGGAAACCGTCGATGGCGATGATATCCGCGCCGCTGCGGGCGATGCCGCTGGCGATGGCGGCGATGTTGTGCACGGCGGCGACCTTGACGATGACCGGCTTGCGGTAATCGGTCGCTTCTTTTAAAGAATAGACGAGCTGACGCAGGTCTTCGATGGAATAGATGTCGTGATGCGGCGCGGGACTGATGGCGTCGGTCCCTTCGGGGATCATGCGCGTGCGCGACACGTCGCCGACGATCTTCGAGCCGGGCAGATGGCCGCCGATGCCGGGCTTCGCTCCCTGACCCATTTTGATCTCGATCGCTTTTGCCGCCTCCAGATAGTTTTCATGCACGCCGAAGCGGCCGCTCGCGACCTGCACGATCGTATGCTCGCCGTAGGCGTAAAAGTCCTCGTGCAGTCCGCCCTCGCCGGTGTTGTAGCAGATGCCGAGCGCCTCGGCCGCGCGTGCGAGCGACGCGTGCGCGTTATAGCTGATGGAGCCGTAGCTCATGGCGGAAAACATCACCGGCATGGACAATTCGAGCATCGGCGGAAGGTTGCAGCGCAGCTTCCCGTCCGCGTCCCGTTCGACCTTGCCCGGCCGCTTGCCGAGAAAGACGCGCGTCTCCATCGGCTCGCGCAGCGGATCGATCGGCGGGTTCGTCACCTGCGAAGCGTTGATGAGGATCTTGTCCCAATAGACCGGCAGCGGCTTCGGATTGCCCATGGACGACAGCAGCACGCCGCCGCTGTTCGCCTGCTTGTAGACTTCGCGGATGGTGTCGTTGTCCCAGTTCGCGTTTTCGCGCAGGCGGCAGTCGCTTTTCACGATCTTCAGCGCGTGTGTCGGGCAGAGCGAGACGCATCGCTGACAGTTGACGCATTTCGCGTCGTCGCTGAGGATCTTTTCCGTGCCCTCGAGGAAAGCGTGCACTTCGTTGGCACACTGCCGCACGCAGACGCCGCAGGCAATGCAGCGGTTTTCGTTCCGGACGACTTCAAACTCCGGCGTTATATATTCCACGCCCATCAATACGCGCCCTCCTTTACCCGAATGATGACCGGCTCGCCGCCTGCCGGCGCATAGAGATGCTCAGCGTCCGGCTCCATTTTGCGGATCGCGGCTTCCTCGCTGGCGATGAACACCTTGTCGTCCTTTTCACCGACGACCATCGACCGCAGCTTCAGCCGGTCGTTCAGCGCCATCAGACCGCCGTCGAAGCCCAGTACGATGGAGAACGGCCCCGTGACCAGAAGGCTCGGGAACAGCGTGCGCAGATAGACGTGCTTTGCCTTGTCCTCTTCGTCCGTCTTGTTCTCGATCGTACTCCAGAACGGCGCCGCGATCACGCTGGCAGCCTCCGAAAGCGTCAGCTCCTGCCGGCGCAGAAGATAGTCCAATATATAAGTAATCACTTCGGTGTCCGTTTGCAGCGTGCATTTGTAGCCGAACATCTCGATGTAGCGGCGGTTTGCGTCGTAGGATGAGATCTCGCCGTTGTGTACGACGGAATAATCCAGCAGCGTGAACGGGTGCGCACCGCCCCACCAGCCGGGCGTATTGGTCGGATAGCGGCCGTGCGCCGTCCATGCGTATCCCTCGTACTCGTCCAGACGGTAGTACGCGCCGACGTCCTCGGGGAAGCCGACCGCCTTGAACGAGCCCATGTTCTTTCCGCTCGAAAAAACGTACGCGCCCTTCTGGGAGGTGTTGATGTGGCAGACACAGCGCACGACGAACTCCTTTTCGTCGAGCTGCAGATCGGAGAGAACGGACTGCATGGGCGAAACGAAGTAGCGCCAGATCATCGGCTC
>CADAGA010000095.1 GCA_902787275.1 Oscillospiraceae bacterium
GTCGTCGTCCTTGAAATACAGGCTGTCGCGCATGCCGTGCGGGAGCTGGTCGATGAAGCAGAAGATGCACTTGTTCGCGCAGCGGCGCTGCTTGTCCATCAGATACGTCTCGAACGAGAGACCGATATCCTCGGACTCCTCTTTTCGGATGTGCACTTTTCGCGTGCGTCCCTTTGCCGTCTGCACCTCGAGCGTCAGCTTTTCCGACTCGACGTAAAACCGGTAGTCCAGCACGTCCGTGACGTCGTGACCGTTGATGCGCAGCAGAACGTCGCCCGCATGCACGCGTTTGCGCGCGCAGAGCGAGCCTTTCTCCACGTCCGTGATCCTGACTGCCATCGTTTCACCCCTGATCCGCACTATTGAGTCAAAGGCGTACGCCGCCGGCGAGCGGCAAAGCCTTTATATAAAGCAAAAGACAGAGAAGGGAACTTCTCTGTCCGTAAGCGACGATACGCCGTACTTATGCGTCCTTCTTGTCGACGTCAATCACTTGACGACCGTTGTAGTAGCCGCATTCCGGGCACACTCTGTGCGGGCGTTTGTAGGCGCCGCACTTCGCGCACTTTTCCAGCGTAGGAGCTTCGAGCTTCCACACGTTAGAACGTCTCTTGTCGCGTCTTGCTTTTGATACTCTCCTTTTCGGGACTGCCATACTTGGAGCACCTCCTTAAATTGCTTGGCTGCTTCATGAATCCTCTAAAAGCTGCAGCAAACCCGCGAGCCTGGGGTCCACGGCTTTTTTGCAGCTGCAAGGTCCGTCATTGAGGTTCTGACCGCACGTCGGGCAAACGCCCCTGCAATCCTCCCTGCACAGGAACTTGGTCGGCAGAGAGAGAAAGACGTCGTCCGAAACGAGCGCATCAAGATCCATGCGGAACGAGTCGAGCAAAATCAGCTCGTCGTTGCTCTCGTCCGCGAGCTCCCGCACCAGCACGTGCTCGACCGGCAGAACGAACGCCTGACGCATCGGCTGCGCACATCGGTCGCAGAACAGATCCAGAACGAATCCGACGCGCACGCACACGGACACGACGCCCGCGCGGTTGCGGAACTCGCCGCGAACGGAAACCGGCTCGCTAAACGGACAGACGCCGTTGAGCGGAACGTCGGACCAGTCCATAGCATAGTCCACGGGCAAGGTCGCGCCGACGTTGTTGAAAATCGGTTCCAGTTCAAAAATCATAGACTGTCAAAACCCTCGACAATTCCTGAAAACCGCCATGAGCGGTTTGCAACACAACGAATATTATATCTAATTCTTTTATGTTTGTCAAGTTCAATTTTTGATTTTTTATAAGACTTCACAAAAATCAAAAATACGGGCGGGCAGCTCCTCTTTATCGGCGGACACGGTGAACGTCACCTTCTTGCCGGCCTGGGCGCAGAACTTGTCCACGTTGACGAGAAAATCCGCGAGCGCTTCGTAATCTCTGCCGCCGATCTTGAGCGTGGCGTCGATGAGAATGTCGGTGATGTCGTGGTTGCCGGCGCAGACGCCGCACAGGAAGCCGAAGAACTGGTCGTAACCGCAGATGCCGAACAGATCGGTGTCGATCAGACGGACTCTGTAATTGACGTCGTACGTCAGATGCGGTTCCTTCTCGACGCAGACGACGCAGCCGTCGGACTGCTCCATCGCTTCATTGACGAGCTGGATGAGATGCTTGGTCTTGCCGGAGCCCTTGTGGCCGAGGATCAGAGAAATCATGGAAAACCATTCCTTTCCTTATATGATGAAATTATTCGGACAGTCTTTTTTCAAGCGCGGCTTTCTCGGCTTCGTAGCCGGGTTTGCCCAAAAGTGCGAACATGTTTTTCTTGTAGCTTTCAACGCCGGGCTGGTCGAAGGGATTGACGCCCAGCACGTAGCCCGAGATCGCGCAGGCAAGCTCGAAGAAGTAAATGAGCCAGCCCGTGTTGTACGCGTCGGGACGATCCAACTCAAGCACGAGATTCGGCACGCCGCCGTCGGTGTGCGCGAGCACGGTGCCCTCAAACGCCTTGCGGTTGACGAAGGACAGAGGCTTGCCGCTGAGGAAGTTGAGTCCGTCGACGTTTTCGGGATCGACGCCGATCGTGACCTCGTGTCCGACCTCGCGGAACAGCACGACCGTCTCAAACAGATGGCGCTCGCCCTGCTGGATGTACTGACCGAGGGAGTGCAGGTCGGTCGAGAAGATCGCAGACGACGGATAGATGCCCACGCCGTCCTTGCCCTCGCTCTCGCCGAAAAGCTGCTTGAACCACTCGCACATCATGGCAAAGCGCGGTTCATACGCGACGCACATCTCGATCTTTTTGCCCTTGCGGTAAAGGATATTGCGGATCGCGGCGTAGCGGTAGCTGTCGTTCTTGTCGAGATCGGGCTCGGAATAAGCAGCCATCGCGTCCGCGGCGCCCTGCATGAGCGCGGAGATGTCGATACCCGCAACGGCGATCGGCAGCAGACCCACCGCCGTCAGCACGGAGTAGCGGCCGCCGACAGCATCCGGCACGACGAACGTCGGATAGCCCTCGCGGTCCGCGAGTGCCTTGAGCGTGCCGCGGGACTTGTCCGTGGTCACGTAGATGCGCTTCGCCGCTTCCTCGGCGCCGTATTTGCGCACGAGCAGCTCACGGAACACGCGGAACGCCACCGCAGGCTCCGTCGTGGTGCCGGACTTCGAGATCACGTTGACCGAGAAATCGCGGCTTTCGCAGATCGTCAGCAGCTCCGACAGAGAATCGGAACTGATGGTGTTGCCGGCAAAGTAGATGTCGGGCGTGTCCTTGGGCAGCGCGTTGTAGAGATTGGACTTGCACAGCTCGATCACGGCGCGTGCGCCGAGATAGGAACCGCCGATGCCGATCACGATCAGCACCTGCGACTGCGCCTGAATGCGGGCGGCGGCGTCCAGGATCGCGGAAAACTCTGCCTTGTCGTAATCCACAGGCAGAGTCAGCCATCCCGTATAGTCGCTTCCCTTTCCGGTACCGGCACGAAGCGCGTCGTGCGCAGCCTTGACCTCCGGCGCGATCGCAGCCAGATCAGCGTCCGTGACCGCTGCGCGCGCATATTTTCCGGAAAACGTAAAAGCCATTGTTTTTCCTCCGAGATACAGAAAATAATATACATCGTTATTTTAACCGATTTCGTTTCGTTTTGCAACCTTTTTCTGCGGATTATTTTGATTTATTGCGCAAACACACCGATCAAACGCCGGAATACGATCGGCACCGTCAGCGCCGCAACGCCGTCGGGCGCGGTCAGGTCGTATTCCCCCAGTTTTTTCTCGCCGAACCGGATCGTCAGCGTACCGAGCTTTTGCCCCTTCTCCACCGGCGCCTGTACGTCGAGCGGCAGCTCGATCTGCTGCGTGACGTCCTCGCTTCTCCCTTTCGGGATCAGCACGGAAAGCGTCTCGGGCACCTGCGGCACGATGCTCTCCTCGACGCCGCGCAGCACGCGCACGCGCGTGAGCGCCGACGTGTCGATCTGCGGCGTGATGGTTTCGTAGTTGGCGAATCCCCAGTTCAGCAACGCCTTGGCGCCCTCAAAGCGGTCGGTGCTGTTGTCGCTGCCCATCACGACCGCGATCAGATGCGTCTGCCCGCGTTTCGCCGAAGCGGACACGCAGCAGCCCGCCTTGTTCGTCGTGCCTGTTTTCAGACCCGTGGTGCCCTCGTAGAAACGCACCAGCTTGTTCGTGTTCACCAGCTCCGTCGCGCCGTCGCGCACGGAATCCATCCAGATCGTCGTATACTGCGTGATCCATTCGTGCCGCAGCAGCTCGCGCGACATCAGCGCCACGTCGTACGCGCTCGTCAGATGCTCGGTCGTGTCGTCGTCCAGACCCGTACAGTTGACGAAATGCGTGTCTTTCATGCCCAGCGCCTTCGCGCGCTCGTTCATCCGCTCCACGAAAGCCTCGCTGCTGCCGGATATCTGCTCGCCGAGCGCGGTGCAAGCATCGTTCGCGCTGTAGACCGCCGTCGCTTTTAGCAGATCGCGCACGCTCATGGTCTCTCCCTCCTTGAGCCAGATCTGCGAGCCGCCCTTCGAGGACGCGTTCGTGCTGGTCGTCACCATATCGTCCGGATGCAGCGTTCCTTCGTCGATCGCCTCCGCCGCCAAGAGCAGCGCCATGATCTTCGTCACCGACGCGGGATAGAGCTTGTCGTGACTGTGCATCTCGAGCAGTACCTCCCCGCTCGTCTGATCCATCAGCACGGCCGCTTTTGCGCGCACGGTCACCGGCAGTCCGTCCGCCGGTGTTTCACTGTCCGCAGCCGCCGGCAGCGCGTCCGGCTCATAGAGCACGTACCCGTCCTCAAGGAACGTCTGTGCCTGTGCGGGAAACGCGCAGCAGATCAAAAGCGTCCATACCAGTATCCAAGAAACGGTCTTTTTCCTCATACGTCAAACCTCCACGATTTTTTACATTTATATGACTGAAAAAGTTTAAAAATACATTGTAATGCGGGGCGACTTATGATAGAATAAAACATAAAGTTTTTTGGAGGCAATTTCATGGCGATCTCATTGCGTGAAAAGATCAGCTACGGCGTCGCCGGAGCCGGCGGCGACCTGAGCTACGGCATGACCAATCAGTTCTTTGCGAATTACATGACGGACTCTTTGAAGCTGCACACCGGATTCGTCGGCGCGATGCAGCTCGTTTGCCGCATCTGGGACGGCATCAACGACCCGATGATGGGCACGATCGTGGACAACACGCGCACGAAATTCGGCCGGTTCCGTCCCTGGATCCTGACCGGCGGCGTGCTCAACGCGCTGGTTCTCGTCATGATGTACGCGAACCCCGGCTTCTCCGCCGGCGGGATCGGCGCGTATATCTGGGCTTCGGCCGCGTTCCTGCTCTGGGGCATGAGCTACACCATGTACGATATCCCGTACTGGTCGTTCGTTCCGGCTCTGTCGCGCGATCCGAAGGAGCGCAACACCATCGCCTCCATCCCGCGCCTGTTCTGCGGCATCGGCTCCGCAGCCGTTTCGATCCTGACGCCGTCGATGGTCAAAAAGTTCGGCGCCGGCAACGAGGCGTACGGTCTGCACAGATGGTCGATGATCCTTGCCGTATTCTGCGTCGTGATGGTCATGATCACCGTGACCGGAACGAAGGAGCGCTTCATCCCCGAAAAGAAAGAGTCCATCACGCTCAAAAAAGCCTTCGTGACGATCAAAAACAACGATCAGCTTCTGTTCTTTATGATCACCGCGATCTGCTTCAATACCGGCTGGTATCTGACCAGCACGCTCGGCGTTTACTTTTTCAAGCACGTCATGCACCAGTACGATCTGTACGCCGTTTTCGCGGCGATCGTGGGCGTCGGCCAGATGCTCGGTCTGGTGCTGTTCAACGTACTGTCCAACAAATACACCAAGCGCCCCGTGATCTTCGGCGCGATGGGCATCTCCGCATTCGGCTATCTGATGATGTTCCTGCTGCGCAGCAGCGAGGGCAGACCGCTCGGCACCGTCCCGATCCTCAACGTGCAGATCGGTACGGGCTTTATCTGGTTCGCGTTCTTCGCGCTTCTGGGCGCCGTCGGCATCGGCGCGATGTTCGTTTCCGAAACGGTCATGCTCGCGGACATCGTCGACTACGGCGAGTACAAGCTGGGCTACCGCACGGACTCGATCGTTTTCTCGATGAAGAGTTTTCTTCTCAAGGTCGCCTACTCTCTGCAGAGCGCGATCATGGGCATCGGTCTGACGCTCGGCAACTATAACGCGGCTCCCGACGGCGAACCGGCAAGGAATGCCATCAGCGCGATGGCGTTCGGCGTTCCGGTCCTGCTGATCGCGCTGTCGTTCCTCGTTTTTCTGCGCAAGTACAAGCTGCACGGTGATTTCTACTACGAGATCATGAAGACGCTGCGTGTCAAGCATGCCGCGGAAGAAGGCGCCGCGTCCGGCGAGGAAGACGAGGTCACTGCATGAACGAATTGCAGAACGCACTGCGGTTTATCCGCACAAAGACGGACTTCGTGCCGCAGATCGCGGTCGTGCTCGGTTCGGGGCTCGGCGGATTCTCGGAACGGGTCAACGTGCAGACCGCGGTCGATTACGCCGATATCCCCGGCTTCCCGCGCTCGACGGTCGAGGGTCATGCCGGACGCTTCCTGTTCGGCACGCTCAGCGGCGTGCGCGTCGTCCTGATGCAGGGACGCGTGCATTACTACGAAGGCTACTCCATGCCCGAGGTCGTCATGCCCATCCGGCTGATGCGGCTCATGGGCGCGCAGATCCTGCTGCTGACGAACGCCGCGGGCGGGATCAATCCTTCTTTTCACGCAGGCGATCTGATGTGCATCACCGATCAGATCAGCTCGTTCGTCCCCTCTCCGCTGATCGGACCGAACGACGCGTCGCTCGGCGTCCGTTTTCCGGATATGAGCCATATCTATGACGATGCGCTCATCGGATGCATTCGCTCTGCCGCGGCAGAACTGCGCGTTCCGCTGCAAAACGGCGTGTACGTGCAGACGACCGGTCCGCAGTACGAATCGCCGCAGGAGATCCGCATGTACGGTCTTCTGGGCGCCGACGCCGTGGGCATGAGTACGGCCTGCGAAGCGATCGCAGCCGTCCACGCGGGATTTCGCGTGTGCGGCATCAGCTGCATCTGCAATCTCGCGGCTGGTATCAGTCCGACGCCGCTGACGCACGAAGAGGTGCAGCAGTCCGCCGACCGCACCGCGCCGATCTTCCGTTCCCTTGTCGAAAACGCTGTGCTTCGCATGGCACAGACGCTGTAATATAAAGGAGAAAAAACATGAAAAAAACGACCGTAGCATTGACCGGCGCATCCGGCAACATGGGCTTTCAGGGCTTTTTGGAGCTGTACGCCCGCAAGTACCGCCACAACATCGTTCTGCTGCTCAGAAACAGCGAGAAGAATCGTAAAAAGTTCATGCCCTATGCGAACGACCCCTCCGTCAAGATCATCTGGGGCGACCTGACCGACTATGAGGCCGTGCTGCGGTTCGTCACCGGTGCGGACTACGTACTGCACGTGGGCGGCATGGTCTCGCCCGCGGCGGACTACTATCCGCGCAAGACCATCCGGACCAACGTCAGCGCCGCTGAAAACATCGTCCGCGCTGTCCGGGCGCAGCCCGATCCCGACGCGGTCAAGGTCGTTTACATCGGCACCGTCGCCGAGACCGGCGACCGCAACGAATCCGGTCTGCGCTACTGGGTGTCTCTGCGCCAGTCGGGCATCCTCTATCCTTCCATCCTGAAAAACATGGACCCGATCATGTTCCACGTGCCGATCAACGGCGTGCTGGAATGGGCGACGGTCGAGGATTCCGGACGCCTGCTCGCCAACGTCTGCGAGCCGGACGTGCCGGAGGATTTCTGGCGCAAGTTCTATAACATCGGCTCCGGCAAGGAGTACCGCATCACGAACTACGAGTTCGAGGAGTACCTGCTCGGTGCGCTCGGTCTGCCGTCTCCGAAGAAGCTGTTTGACGCGCACTGGTTCATTCTGCGCAACTTCCACGGACAGTGGTACGTCGATTCCGACAAGCTCGACGATATCCTGCACTTCCGCGCCAACATCCCGATCAAGCAGTATTTCGAGAACATGGCGAACGCCGTTCCCGCGTACTACCGCGCGGCGCGCGTCCTGCCGTCGTTCCTCGGCTCCGCCATCGGCGCCGTCGCAAAGCCCTTCATGCAGAAGATCGCCGAAACGGAGCTGTACGGCACGCTGCACTGGAAAAAGACGAAGAATCAGCACCGCATCAGCGCCTACTACGGCAGCGAAGCCGAATGGAATAAGGTCGGCAACTGGGATACGTTCAAGATCGAGCGTCCGACCGATGAGATCACGCTGCTTGACCACGGCTACGACGAGACGAAGCCTGACAGCGAGCTGGACATCGAGGACATGCAGAAAGCGGCTGCCTTCCGCGGCGGCGAGTGTCTGTCCAAGACGATGGTCAAGGGCGACCTGTTCACCCCGCTGGTCTGGAAGAGCGCGCGCGGCAACGTGTTCGAGATGACGCCGAATCTCGTCCTCAAGGGCGGTCACTGGTGTCCGGACGAGCTGCCGTGGCCGTGGGACTACGACACGGAGGCGAAGATCAACCCGTTCTTCGCGCAGGTCTGGTACCCGCTGCACAGCAAGGATGAGCACAACGTCTACGACGAGACCATTTTCAAGGGCTTCAAAGATTACGACGAAGGAGAAAAGAAATGAAAGTATTCATGATCGGCGGCACCGGACTCCTGGGTTCCGCAGCCGCACAGCTCTTCATTGACCGCGGACACAGCGTGCGCACCGTCGCGCTGCCGCCGCTGCCGCAGGGCGCGCCGATCCCCGAAGAAATGGAGATCGTTTTCCGCAACTACCTCGAAATGACCGATGAAGAAGTTCTCGCGCTCATGCAGGGCTGCGACTGCTTCGTGTTCGCCGCGGGCGTGGACGAGCGCGTGGAGTTCCCCGCGCCGGTCTACGACGCGTACAAAAAATACAACATCGACCCGCTTGCGCGTCTGATCCCGCTGGCAAAGCAGGCCGGCATGACCAAGACGGTCGTCCTCGGCTCCTACTTCTCGTATTTTGCCAAGAAGTTCCCGCAGATGCGCCTGACGCAGAAGCATCCCTACATCCGCAGCCGCATCGCGCAGGAAAAGACAGCGCTGTCTTTCGCGGACGAGACGATGGACGTCTGTGTGCTGGAGCTGCCGTACATTTTCGGCACGCAGCCCGGCCGCAAGCCCGTGTGGGTCATCCTCGTCGAGCAGCTTGAGAACATGGGTCCGATCACCTTCTACCCGAAGGGCGGCACCGCGATGCTGACCGTACGCCAGGTCGCCGAGGTCATCGTCGGCGCGGCGGAGAAGTCGAAGGGCAAAAAGACGTACCCCATCAGCTACTACAACTACACGTGGAATGAATTTCTCGCCATCGTACATGAAGCGATGGGCAAGCCGAACCGCAGAATCATCAACATCCAGAAGTGGATGTTCCAGCTTTTCGGGCTGAACATGCGCAAAAAGTACAAGGACAAGGGTATCGAGAGCGGCATCGACCCCGTCGGACTTGCCGACATCATGTGCATGAACACGTTCATCGACAACAAGTGGGCGAAGTATCTCGGCGCAACGGACGACGACATCCGCGCCGCGATCTTCGATTCCGTGCATCTGTCCGTCGAGGCGTACAAGGGCACGACCGAGCTGGTCGAGATGAAGAGCGAATAATCCATACCAAACGCAAAAACACCGTAAGCGAGCAGATCGCTTACGGTGTCTTCTTATTCTGTGCGGATTACTGATTCCAGCCCAGCTCGAACGCCGCCAGATTCATTTCCAAGAACTTCGGCGGAACGGTCTCCTTGAGCGCGCGCAGCCACGTTTCCTTCGCTATCTCCGTTTTGGACGCGAGCACGCCGATCAGCACGACGTTGACCGCCTTGGCGGAACCGGCCTTGACCGCGAGCGAGAGCGCGTCGATCGCCGTGACGTCCGCGCCGGAAGCCTTGAGCGCGTCCAGCACGCCGTCGGGATACACGTCCGCGCCGGAGATCACGGTCATCGGGTCGATCGTCTGGGTGTTGACGATCAGCTTGCCGTCCGTTTTGAGATATGCGAGCCAGCGCGCCGCCTCAAGCTGCTCAAAGGAAAGCAGCAGGTCGGCCTCGCCCTTTTCGATGATCGGAGACGCCACGCTGTCGCCGTAGCGCACGTAGGTCACGACGGAACCGCCGCGCTGACTCATGCCGTGGACCTCGGACACCTTGACGTCATAGCCCTCGGAGACGAGCGCCGCGCCGAGGATGCGGCTCGCGAGCAGCGTACCCTGCCCGCCGACGCCGACGATCATAATACTTTTCGTAGTCACTGTAGTCCCCTCCTTAACCTTCGATCGCGTCGAACTTGCAAAGCTGTCTGCACACGTTGCAGCCGACGCACTGCGTAAAGTCGATCACGGCCTTGCCGTCCTTGAGACTGATCGCCGGGCAGCCGATGCGCATGCACATCTTGCACGAGCGGCACTTGTCGGGATTGACCTTCAAGGGAGGATTGTGCTT
>CADAGA010000096.1 GCA_902787275.1 Oscillospiraceae bacterium
CCGCTGTTCATGGTGGGCGAGGTCGCGATGGATCTGTGGCAGCCCGATCTGATGGCGAGGATCGTCGACGAGGGCGTGCTGCAGAGTGACTTTTCGCTGATCGTCAAGGTCGGCGTGCAGATGATCCTGTGCGTTCTGGCGGGCGGCACCTTCGGCGTGACGTGCGGCGTCTTTGCCAACATCGCCGCGCAGGGCTTCGGCAACGATCTGCGCAAGGATCTGTTCTCGCACATCATGTCCCTGTCGTTCGAGCAGACGGACAGGTTTTCCACCGGTTCTCTGATCACGCGTCTGTCCAACGACGTCACGCAAGTACAGAACATGGTCGGTCTCGCGATCCGCGGGCTCGTGCGCAACGGCGTGATGTTCGTCGGCGGCGTGTTCATGCTCTGGCGGCAGTCGCCGCGCTTTGCGCTCGTCGCGGCCTGCGGGATGCCGTTCATCCTCGTTCTGATCGCGTTCTTCCTGCGCAAAGCCTCTCCCCTGTTCCGCGTCGTGCAGGAAAAGCTGGACGGCGTCAATCACGTCATGCAGGAGGACGTCGCGGGCGCACGGGTCGTCAAGGCGTACGTCAAGGAGGACTACGAGCTCGGCCGCTTCGACCGCGCCAACGACGCGCTCTGCCGCGAGAATCTGCGCGTGCAGACGCTGCTGGCGTTTCTCGGGCCGTCGATGAACATCATCATGAATCTCTGCGTCGTCGCGGTGATCCTGGTCGGCGGGATCACGGTCAAACGCGGCGGCAGTCTCACGCCAGGCAGCATCATGGCGGCGATCACGTACCTGACGCAGATCCTCGGCGGTATCGGCTTTATGGCAAACATTTTCCAGACGTTCACCCGTGCGAAAGCGTCCGCCGACCGCATCAACGAGGTGCTCGCCAGTCCCCCGAGCCTTGCGGACGGTGCGAACGCCGAAACCGAAACGGCGCGCGGCACGGTGGAGTGCCGCGACGTGAGCTTTGCCTATCCCGGCACGACGCAGAACGTGCTCGAACATATCGATCTGACCGTGCGGCAGGGCGAGACGCTCGCGATCATCGGTGCGACCGGCAGCGGCAAGTCTACGCTGATCGACCTGATCCCGCGCTTCTACGACGCATCGTCCGGCGAGGTGCTGGTGGACGGCAGAAACGTGCGCGACTATCCGCTCAGCGATCTGCGGGAAAAGATCGCCGTCGTCATGCAGCGCACGGAGCTGTACTCGCGCTCGATTGAGGAAAACATTCGCTGGGGCGCTTCGGACGCGGACCCCGCGCAGATCAAATCCGCGGCGCAGGCAGCGCAGGCGGACGGTTTCATCTGCGAGACGGAATACGGCTACTATACGAGCGTTTCGGAGGGCGGACATTCGCTCTCCGGCGGACAGAAGCAGCGCATTTCCGTCGCCCGCGCGATCCTCAAGCCGCATGAAATATTGATTTTTGACGACGCGACCAGCGCGCTCGATCTGCGCACCGAGGCGTCGCTTTACGACGCGCTGCGCCGGCAGGACCCGGACAGCACGAAGATCATCATCGCGCAGCGGATCGCGTCCGTGCAAAGCGCAGACCGCATCGTCGTGCTTGACGGCGGCAGGATCGCCGCCAGCGGCACGCACGATTCGCTGATGGCGGAATCGGAGCTCTACCGCGACATCTTCTTCTCTCAGCAGCGGGAAGGAGGTGCAGCGTGATGGAAAGCAGGCACAAACCCGTTCCCGAAGGGTTTGAACGCCGTCCGCAGGAAAAGGCGTCGTTCGTCCGCAAAGAACTCAAGCAGGCAGTGGCGCAGACGGTCAGCTTCCGTCCCGGCAGAGGCCCCGGCAGACCCGGAGGACCCGGCGCCGAGATCGAAAAAGCAGGCAATATAAAAGGTACCGTTTCGCGTCTGCTGCGGTATTTCGGCAGCGTGAAAAAGCAGCTCATCGCTCTGATCGCCGCCGTAATCGGCGTCACGCTGCTTTCGCTCGCCGCGCCTGCCATGCAGGGAAGCGCCATCGACAGCATCAAAGCGCACGACTGGCCGCTTCTGTACCGCTGCGCGTTCCTGCTTTTGGGCATTTTTATCGTGAACGTCGGCGCCAATCTCGCGCAGTCGCTCCTGGCGGCGAGACTGAGCCAAAGCATCGTGCGGCGGATGCGGCACGATCTGTTCAAAAAGATCGACAATCTGCCGATCGCCTATCTCGACACGCACTCGAACGGCGACATCATGAGCCGCATGACCAATGACGTGGAAAACGTCTCGACCACGATCTCCCAGAGCCTCGGCTCGCTCGTTTCGGGCGTTCTGACGCTCGTCGGCACGGTGACGATCATGTTTCTGTACTGCTGGCAGCTGACGCTGGTCACGATGTTTTCCGTGATCCTCACCGTGCTGGTCACGAAAAAAATGTCGGACGTCATGCGCAAGGTATTCCGCAAGCGCTCGGCGCTGCTGGGCGAACTGAACGGCCACAGCGAGGAGATGATCACCGGCTACCGTTCCATCGTCGCCTACAACAAGCAGGACGACGTCACGCGGGAATTCCGCGAGACCTCCGACGCGCTGGCGAGGGTCAGTGTGAAAGCGGAGATCCTCGGCGGCTCCATGGGTCCGATCATGAACTGCATCTCCAACATCGGCTTTGTGATCGTCGCGGCGTTCGGCGGCTACTTCGCGTACACCGGTCTCATCACGATCGGCACGATCTCGGCGTTCATCATTTACGCCAAGCAGTTCTCCCGCCCGATCAACGAAATCGCGCAGCTCTACGGCGCGATCCAGACTGCCGTCGCGGGCGCGGAACGCGTGTTCGTGCTGATGGACACGGAGGACGAGGACAACAGCGGCGACGTACCGCTGCAGGAAACGCGGGGCGAGATCTCCTTCCGGCACGTCGATTTTTCCTACGTCCCCGGCAAGCAGGTGCTGCACGACTTCAATCTTGAGGTAAAGCCCGGGCAGAAGATCGCGCTCGTCGGCGCGACCGGCAGCGGCAAAACGACGGTGGTCAATCTGCTGATGCGCTTCTATCCGGCGGATTCCGGAGAGATCCTGATCGACGGCGTCAACATCCGCGACATCAGGCGCGACGAGCTGCCGTTCTGTTCCCAAACAGGGTATATCGAGCGGCAGCCGGACGGGTACGACACCTATCTGACGCACGCGGGCGAGAGCCTCTCTCACGGGCAGCGGCAGCTTCTTGCCATTGCGCGCGCCGTACTGGCAGACCCGAAGATCCTGATCCTTGACGAGGCGACCAGCTCGGTCGATACCCGCACGGAGAAAAACATCCAGGACGCCATGGTGAACCTGATGCGCAACCGCACGAGCGTCATCATCGCGCACCGGCTTTCCACCGTCCGGGACGCGGACAAGATCGTCGTCATGGATCACGGCAGAGTCGTGGAGACCGGCAGCCACGAGGAGCTGCTGGCAAAGCAGGGCGTGTATTACGCGCTGTATCAGACGCAGTTTGAAGGAAAAGCAACGTAACGAACGGCCAAAAGCGCGGTGCCGCCGGCATCCGTTCGAAAAAGCGGGATCTGTGCATCAGATCCCGCTTTATCTGTCTTATCCGTTCCGTCAGCAGCCCGCTTTCGCGGTGCGGGAACGAAGATGCTGTCTGAGCAGACCGGACCAGTCCGTCTGGATGACGTCGAAGCCCATGTCTGCGAGTTTTCCCCAGCCCTTCTCCGGCGATTCGGCGACAGACACGTCGTCCGTCAGTCCGGCGGAGATGACCGCGGTGCAGTCATAGACCTCCGCGTTGACGAAAAGAATTCTGCCCTTGCGGTGCATCTCGTGCACGTATTCCGCAGAGCAGCACGGCTCGTCGAGCGTCCTGAACAGCACCTCGGCGCCGATGCAGTTGACGCCGTCCGCGACGAGCCTGTCCGTCACGTCGTCGCGCCCGCGCACGATCGGCATGAACATGAAGTCGGGCGCGTACCTTCTGACCTGCCGCAGCTCCTCCTCGGTCGTTCCGGTCTTGACGACGACCTGCTTTTCGACGCCGCAGGCGCGGATCACGCGGCTGATGCCCGGCACGTCGGTCCAGAATTTGTCGACGTTGATATAGCACTTGCCGCGCAGGAAGCGAAACGCCTCCTCGAGCGTGACCACGCCGAACTGCGTTTTCGTGTCGTCGGGATTGAAAAAGCGCAGACCGCCGACCGCTTCGGACGGGATAGCCCGGATGGGAGTCTCCGATTTGAGATACGCCTTTTCCATGCCCGGATGGAACACGTAATGCTTTCCGTCCGCGCTGACCGCGACGTCCAGCTCGATCATATCGGCGCCCTGCATCAGCGCCGCGTTGAACGCCGCGAGCGTGTTGCAGGGGATATTGCCCGACGACGAGCCTCTGTGCGCGCAGACGAGCGGCATGCGCCGGGAGTTTTCAAAAATGCTCTTCGTAAAATCCATCGTCTTTTCCCCTTCCGTCAGCTTTTCCGAAAAGAACACGTGCGGATAAACTGCCGGATATCCGCGCCGTCCTCGAGATACCGCAGCAGGATGTCGGCGCACGCGCGGCTGTCGCTGCCCGCGTGGTGGTGATCCAGCTCGATCCCGTAATAATCGCACAGCACGTCCAGATTGTGCCGCATCCCCGGGAGCAGCCGTCTGCCCATCTGCACGGTGCAGACGTAGCGCGCGTACGGCTTCCACTCGATCCCGTACCCCAGAAGGCATCGCTTGAGCACGTTCATATCGAACGACGCGTTGTGCGCGACCAGAAGGCCGCTCGACATCAGCGGCTCGATCTGCGTCCAGACGTCCGGAAACGTCGGCGCGTTCTGCACCGCCTGCGCGTCGATCCCCGTCAGGTACGTGTTGAACGCGTCGAACGTCGTTTCGGGATCGACCAGAGAATAAAACGTGTCGACGACCGCGCCGTCCTCGACCACCGTGACGCCGATGGCGCTCATGCGGTCGTTGGCGCGGTTCGGCGTTTCCACGTCAAACGCAACGTATCGCGGCATTTCGTCGCCTCCTTGATCCTATCGGATCTGCCGCGCGCGGGTTACTCCGCCGCGTACTTTTCGATGATCGTTTCGTCCACGTACTGTGCCTTCAGCGCGACGAGCTTCGCGATGTGCGGCTGTCCGGCGTGCGCGCCGAGCGCGTCGGCGTCCCGCCACTTTTCGACCAGGAGCACCTCGTCCGCGTTGTGCGTCGGGACGTAATAGTCGTATTTGAGATTTCCCTCCTCCGCGCGGCAGGCGTCGCCGATCCCCTGCGTGCGGATGTTTTCCAGAAACGCTTCGCGCATTTCCGGCTTGCATTTGTACGTTACGTTCAGTACGATCATATCGCTCTCCCCTTATGCATCAAGCACGATCTTTTTCTTGCCGCGTTTATTCTTCGGGTATTCCCGAAGGCGGATCACGTAGTCGAGGTTGACAACGGTCTCCTCGCCGTTTTTCACCAGCACGATCGCGTTGCCGACGACCTCCCTGAGAAGGCCGTCACAGCTTCCGGAACCGATCGTAGTCAGCAACACGTCTTTGCCGACGAATCTTTGCGCAAGTTCATTCATTTCCCGATCTCCTTTCTTTCTCTTGAGTCTTGCCTGAACGGAGCGATCCGTTTCTTTTCTCTGACAATAAAGAATGATAACCAGCATCAGCAGCGGAAAGTAAGAAATCCACCACGTTGGCATCATGAACACCTCCAATCGGTTATACGCAGGCAAAAAGCGACCTTCATGCACGGGACGGACGAAGCGTCCGCCGGCGTTTCTCAGCCGTTCTCCATCGACAGGCGGATGAAGATCGCCGCGGTCCAGCCCTGCTCGTCGCAGCCGAGACCCTCGCCGGTGGCGGAATCAAAGTGCTCGTGCAGAACGCCGTCTTTCTTCATGATCCGGTACAGCCGCCGCGCCGCCTCCGCCCGCCGGGTCGTATACCCGTACTTCTCCAGCGTCTCCAGCATCAGCCATGCCGCCGGCATCCACGTGGGTCCGCGCCACCAGTGCGCCGGTTCATAAACCGGCTCGCAGTACGCCACGCACGGGAACGGGACCTCTCCGAAGAAATAATCCTCGTTCAGCAGATAATCCTCGATCATCGAGCGGATCTTTTCCTCCGGCAGCGGCACGCCCGCCCAGAGCGGGATCAGAGAGGACAGCGTCACGAGCGTCCGGCGCTCGCCGGTCGCGGGGTCCGCGTCAAAAAACAGGTTCTTCTCCTCGTCGTATAAACAGGCCACTATGCGCGATGCGAACGCGTCGGCGCGCGTTTCCCAATCTGCCGCGGCAGTATCGTCGCCGGCCAGGCGGCAAAAATATGCCGCGGCGCGCATTTGCGAGAGCAGATAACTGTTCATATCCACCGCCAGCACGGGACCGTCGTCGAACCGGGGCGAATCGTCCTGCCCGGTCTCCAGACCGTGCGGGCAGCAGATCAGTCCGGATTCCGTGATGCGCTGCGTCAGCCACCATTCGTTGTTCCGGCAGAGCGCGGAAGCCATCGTGCGGATAAACGCTTCGCCCGCTGCGCGCACGCCCGCGCGCTCCACGTAGCGTTTGGCCGCCCAGCCCAGCAGCGCCGGCTGCACGCAGTGCGGTCGTGCCCAGGTGGAGCACAGAAACTGCGGGATCTTTCCGTCGGGGCGGATGGCGTACGCAAGCTGCAAAAGCGAATCCGCAGCCGTTTTTTCGCGCATCAGCTCATACGCCAGATTCTGGAACGCGCTGTCCCACATGAAATGCGAGGGGTACCCGCCGCGGCTGGGGAAAGCGGAAACACAGCGTGACAAGCTCCCCGGCGCTTTCGTAAGATTCATCAGCAGACCGGAAACCGCCGTCAGAAACGTGTGACGCGCGTGCGCGTCCGCAGGCAGCTGCGGCAATCCGCCGGCGCAATCCTCCGCCCAGCGGCGCATGGCGCTCTTCGCACCGCAAAGGGTTTCCGGCGCGGCAAGAAGCGTTTGCTCCAGGCGCTGCCGGGAGATCTCCAGCACGGAGAACGCGGCGGCAAAATAAAGATCGCCGTTCTGATCCGGCAGGATCACGGCGCCGGCGCCGTCCTCGCGGAGCGTTCCCGCGATCACGCGCAGTCCGCAAAGCACCGGCACAAACGCGTCCGGATCGCGGTCGTCCGCATTTTTTGAGTATCCCTGATACAGCAGCCGCTCTCCTTCAGCGGCCGTGCGCCAGCCGTGCTGCAGCGCACAGCCCGCGCGATCGAAAACGCGCACGGGAGAGGCGTTTTCTCCCCGCAGCACGAACGCGTCCGTATCATAAAAGCACAGCTCGTACGTTCCTCCGGCGCCGGAAAAGACGGAAGAAAGGAAAGCAGAGTCTGCCGTACAGGGCGCGTCGAAAGAAAACAGAGGCGAAAAAACCGCCCGGGTCTCCCGGTTGTAATGCAACAGCAGTTCGGGACCGGCGGTCTGCGCGCCGAAGCACAGCCCGAAGTTGGAATACAGCGGGCTGAGAGAACGGTCCTTCGTCGCATGGGTCGTTTCAAGCGAGAGCAGCGCGTCGATCAGTTCCATGGGCTTCGTCCTCCCCATCCGGTTTGTCGATTCGATTATACCATATCCGGTCAGCCGCCGCAACACCATTCTGCAAGCGCGTTTCCGACTTCCGTCTTGTCCGATCCGTCAAAAACAGCACGTAGGATTTGTACGAAATGCACAAAGAAAACCGGCGCAAAGGCACGCTGTAAAAACGACCTTTTGCGCCGGTTGATTTCATATTGCCGCGTCCGCCGTTTCCGGACCGCCGTCAGGGCGCGCGGACAGGACGCCGCTGCCGGACAAGGACACTGTCCTTTCGTTCTACGCTTCGTTGCCGTCCTGCAGCTCGAAGCTGCCCGAATAGTACCAGGTGTCGTATTCGTATTCCGTCTTGTAATCCGTCAGCACGGGCAGCAGGTTCGGCTTGTCGTTTTCATCCGCGCCGGTGTAGGACAGACCCATCATCGTGCTCTCGGTGAACTGCGTTCTGTCCTCGTAATCGTATTCCTTCAGCTTGGAGACCGCCATATGATACGCGATGGAACGGCCGTCCTTCTCCACGACGAGCTGGTTCTTTTCGTTCAAGGAAACGTTGAATTCGTCCTCGCTGAGCGTGAGCTTGCCGTCCGCCATCGTGAAGCTGCCCTTGTCTTCGTCCGTCCACGTGCCGTTCAACGCGGCGAGGTCGATCGGATTCTTGGCGATCGCCGCCGCGGCGCTGCCGGTCTCATCGGCGCGGAACATCGTCACAAGCGCAGAATAGGATGACGTGAAGTCCTCGTTCACCTCTTCGACGACCACCTGATACAGCGCGTCGTTTTCCACGCTGTAAGCGGCATAGGAGATCTGCGTGTCGCCGGGCTGTGCGCCGTCGTAGAATTCGGGCGACAGCTCCGATTCCTCGCAGAGGATCTTGTAATCCCCGATCGTCAGACAGGTAAAGGTCGCTTCATGATCGCCGAACGTCGCGGACGTCGCCTTGAAAACGCCGTCCTCGGAATAGGTGTAGGTCGTCTCGCCGTCGGGCGTGCACCACGTGCCGATCAGATCGGCGTCGATGCTGCCGTCCCGGATGTCGGTGAGCTTCGCGTACTTGCCGGCAATGCCGAGCGTCTGATCGGAAACCGTCAGCGCGTTCAGCTTTTCGATGAGATTCACGCTCGCGGACGCGGGTTTCCCGGCGCCGCAGCCCGCAAAGGCCGCAACGATCAGGATGCAGAGAACTGCGCACAACACTTTTTTCATTTGGCATACTCTCCTTTTCCGGGTTTATTGCTTTTTGTCTGCGGCTGAAAAAGCCTTTTCAGAATACCATATTGTTATTATAGCACATTTTCTTTTACCGTGCAAGGGGACGGTCGCAAAAACGTTCTTCTGCACAGGGCAGGTTTTTTCGGCCGGTCTGCCGCTTTACGTCCGGGACGGTGCGCCGCGATATGCGGCGATCGCCTCCTGCACAGCGAAAAACGCCGGTTTTTCATTGCCGCTGACGTCGACCAGTCCGAAGCTCGTTTCGTGCGGACAGTCGCTGAAGCCGCAGAACCAGCAGCTTTGGGCATCTTTATACCGGAAAACGAGGATGCCCGCAAGACATTCGAGCCGCATCAGCTTCGGCAGAAGATCCCGGAAATACGCCGCCTGTCCTTCCGGCGTGTGCGCGCATCGTTTATAAAGCTTTCCGGAAATCTCCCGGTAAAAGTGTCCGCGGTGCGTGTCAAATACAAGATCGCCCCAATCCGCCGGATCTTCCGAGCCCATACGGATATGCATTTGGAAATTCTCCGGCAGTTTCGCTACAAAGTTTTCGATATCCGCCCGGGCGGCTTTTTCCGAATCATAGCCGAAGGACCGCAGGATCTCCAGACGCTCCGCATCGGTTTTCGGCGCGCCCGCGCCTTTATAGCCGACCTCCAGCAGCAGGACCGGCAGCTTGGTGATGCGGTAGATCTTCCGGATGCGCGACGTGTAATCGTATGCGATGCCGGAATAGTACATGTCCGTGCCGACGTAGTCGCAGTACTGATAGTACGGCGCCATCAGTTTGTGAAAGCGCTCGCCCGTGGAGGAGGTGTTGTAGCCGACGATGAGATCGCCCTTGACTTCATGGAGCGCCTCCAGCTGCAGACCGGTGAACAGCGCGCAGTTCTCTTCCGTTTCAAGCGGATACCCGAAGGTTTCCGTCAGGTTCAATTCATTGGCAACCTGCAGACCGCCGATCACGTCGCGCAGATCGTTGCAGAGGAACACGGCGACGTCCCTGGTTTTCTGATGATTCTCCGGCGCAACAGGGTCAAATCCGCCGAAGGCGAAAAAGTACCGCGGAACGGGCGTGATGCCCAGGACTTTGATGCCGTGGGCGGCGAATTCCGCGCAGCTTCTGCGGAACGCAAGATAGCTGCCGGACAACTGACCGGAAGGATCGAACGGATAGGGGATCTCCATGCGGATCCAATCCGTGCCGAGCGCACGGAGCCTGTCGTAATCCCCGTCGAAGGTATCGGACGGCTCGGTGATCCCGAAAACGTAACCGCCCGTTTTTTCGTGCAGTCCCTCGACTGCCCTGACCGCCGGCCCGTGTAACAAAAGACCGACCTGTGAAAAGAGCATGGAGAAGATGAGCAGAATACTCTGGATGACCTTCATGATTCCGGAACGCATGTGCATCGTCCTTTCCGTTGATTGTTACGTAAACGCCGTTTT